>USQD01000231.1 GCA_900556795.1 uncultured Prevotella sp.
ATACATAAATACATACGCTTAATAAATAAACTATGTAAATATATGAAAAAAGGCAGGTTGCTTAACAGTAGCCTACCTCCACGAATCGCATAACGGTCTTTTCTACACTTTTGGGGCAGAATAGACCTATTTATAAAACTCTTTTTTTCCGGCGGCAAGGGTATTCTTCATCAAAGAACAGATAGTCATCGGTCCTACACCTCCAGGTACAGGAGTGATGAAAGAGCACTTCTCTGCCACCTCATCAAATTTCACATCGCCATTCAGGCGGAATCCGCTCTTCTTCGATGCATCAGGCACACGAGTGGTACCCACATCAATGACCACGGCTCCCGGCTTCACCATGTCAGCAGTAACGAAATCAGGTTTGCCGATAGCAGCAATGATGATGTCTGCTTCTCGGCATTCCTCCTTCAGATGAGCCGAATGAGAATGGCACACGGTGACAGTGGCGTCGCCATACTGCTTCTGCATCATCAGCTGGGCCATTGGTTTGCCCACGATGTTGCTTCTGCCTAGGATGACACACTTCTTGCCACTTGTTTCTATCTGATAATGCTGCAGCAAAGTGAGAATGCCAAGTGGAGTAGCCGAGATAAAGCAAGGCAAACCAATAGCCATTCTTCCCACATTGACCGGATGGAAGCCATCCACATCCTTGCGGTAATCTATAGCCATCGTAACCTTCTGCTCATCAATGTGCTTAGGCAGAGGCAACTGCACGATGAAGCCATCAACGTCATCATCATGATTCAGTTTATCCACACAAGCCAGCAACTCTTCCTCGGTAACATCTTCTTCATAGCGGATAAGGGTCGACTTAAATCCACATTTTTCACACGCCAAGACCTTGTTCTTCACATAGGTCTCGCTACCTCCGTCATGGCCCACAAGAATTGCAGCCAGATGTGGCTGCTTTCCTCCGTTAGCCACAATCTGGGCTACCTCCTGGGCTATCTGTTCTTTAATGGCGGCTGCTGTCGCCTTTCCGTCTATTAGCTGCATTTGAAATTATGATTATGATTGTACTTATTCTTACATTCCTGGCATCTTAGGCATACCTGGCATACCCTTCATACGGCTCATCATCTGAGCCATCTTGTTGCCTGTCATCATCTGCATCATCTTGCGAGTCTGATCGAACTGCTTGATAAGCTTGTTCACTTCCTGGATATTAGTACCCGAACCCTTTGCTATACGCTGACGACGAGAGGTATTGAGGATAGCTGGATTGGTACGCTCCTTAGGAGTCATACTCTGAATGATAGCCTCGATGCCCTTGAATGCATCCTCAGGGATATCAACATCGCGGATAGCCTTGCCAACACCAGGAATCATGGCAGCCAAGTCCTTGATGTTACCCATCTTCTTGATCTGCTGTATCTGATTGTAGAAGTCGTTGAAATCAAACTGATTCTTGCGAATCTTCTTCTCCAACTTCTTTGCCTCTTCCAAGTCGAACTGCTCCTGCGCACGCTCTACGAGAGATACCACGTCACCCATTCCGAGAATACGGTCTGCCATACGGGCTGGATGGAACACATCAATAGCCTCCATCTTCTCACCGGTACCGATAAACTTGATAGGCTTGGTAACTACGGTACGGATACTGAGGGCAGCACCACCACGGGTATCACCATCAAGCTTGGTCAATACAACACCATTGAAATCAAGACGGTCATTAAACTCCTTGGCTGTATTGACAGCATCCTGACCCGTCATTGAGTCAACAACAAAGAGAGTTTCATCAGGATGAAGATGATTCTTGAGATTACTGATCTCATTCATCATCTGCTCATCGATGGCAAGACGACCGGCAGTATCGACGATAACCACGTCATTGCCATTGGTCTTTGCCTGCTGGATAGCATGGTCGGCAATAATACATACATCCTTATTATCAGGCTCACTATATACAGGAACACCAACCTGTTCACCCACAACATGGAGCTGCTGGATAGCAGCAGGACGGTAAACGTCGCAGGCAACGAGCAATGGCTTCTTACCTTTCTTTGTCTTGAGCATATTGGCAAGCTTGCCGCTGAATGTAGTTTTACCAGAACCCTGAAGACCGCTCATGAGGATGATGGCAGGATGACCTTCGAGTTTCAATGGAGCCTCTTCTCCACCCATGAGTTCTGCAAGTTCATCATGAACCAGCTTCACCATCAACTGACCAGGCTTCACTGCTGTCAACACATTCATACCGAGCGCCTTTTCCTTCACCTTGTTGGTAAATTCCTTTGCCACTTTATAGTTGACATCGGCATCGAGGAGTGCACGGCGCACATCCTTCATAGTCTCAGCTACATTGATTTCGGTAATCTTACCTTCACCCTTCAAGATTTTGAAGGAACGTTCTAATCTATCACTTAAATTTTCAAACATGTTCTTAATTGTACTTTTTTATTTCGGGCACAAAGTTACGAACTTTTTCCGAGAAAGCCAACTCAATCTCAATTATTTTTCATTTTCTTGCTCTTTTGCATCATTTTGAACATTTGGAAGCATTTTCTCTGATGATTCCTGCTTGGTCTCATCCTGCTTTTCCAAAGTTTCTTTCTTGTTAGCGCTCAGATTGATAGGATTATTCAGTTCATACTTCTTTCCCGTAGCTTTTTCGTAGGCATTGATGAGCGGATCCTTGTTTTCCATCTTCGAGAACACCTTCCTGGCCTCCTTCAGATGTTTCTGGTCGCGACGCCCCTGCCTGTCCATCACGTTGCCCAGGTCGAAGCCTACCAGACGGGTATGTCCCAGTGCGGCATTTCTGCCTGCCTCCACAGCTTCCTGGCAGGCCTGGTTCATCACCTTGCCGACGTTTTCCTGATTCTTGCCCCAAACGGTTACCTCACCCAACTGCTTGGCTTCCGGTAAGAGAAACACTGTATCAGGCAATTCCTTGTATCGAATAGTTGCCTTCACATAACCAGGTTTCGATACTGTTGCAGAGTCAAACTGGTAGCGCATCGTCCAATAGCCCCGATAATCGGTTCTCGCCCAATGATTGTTGTTGGTATGGATAAGTGCTTCACGGATAGGCACATGATCTTCTGCCGATGCGATGACACATGTCTTCTGCGCATAGGCAACCTGCCCTATCATAGCAAGCAATACTACAAAAATCAATATCATTCGTTTCATGTTTATTTCCTCAGTTTTTATCTTTTCCTTGTTCGTAGCAAATATCTTTGCTTTATTTTGTTCTTTTAAATACAAAAGTAATGATAAAATCTGATACTCCTTAGATTTCCTTAAGAAGTTTAAGTTCATTTAAAGGGTAAAT
>USQD01000232.1 GCA_900556795.1 uncultured Prevotella sp.
CAACTTGCCGTAACAGGCATCAAGGAAGGTGCCGCCGACTTCATCGTGAAGCCTTTTGAAAACGAGAAGATGATCCGTACGCTGATGGAGGCTAGGGATAAGAACAAGGCTGTGGATAACGCTATTGACAAAAAAGGTGGAAAACTTTGTGGAAAAGATGCACAAAGTTCTATGTATTGGGGAGATACAGAAGTTATGAACAATTTGAGAAGCATTGTGGAAAAAGTTTCCGCAACCGATGCAAATATCCTCATTACGGGCGAAAACGGAACAGGTAAAGAGGTGTTAGCCAACGAAATACACCGTTTATCCACAAGATGTGGGAAAAAGATGCTGCCTGTGGATATGGGAGCCATTACGGAAACCCTTTTCGAGAGCGAACTCTTCGGTCATGTGAAGGGTGCTTTTACTGATGCCAAGGTGGATAAACCGGGGAAGTTTGAGCTTGCCGACGGCAGCACCATCTTCCTGGATGAGATAGGAAACCTATCCTATGGTCTTCAGGCAAAACTCCTTACCGCCCTGCAACGCAGAAGCATCGTAAGAGTGGGCGGAAGTACGCAGATTCCCATCAACGTACGACTGGTTTGCGCCACCAACCGCAATCTGCAGCAGATGGTAAACGATGGCGAATTCAGAGAGGATCTGCTCTATCGCATCAACACCATCCATCTGGAATTGCCAGCCCTGAGACAGAGAAAATCAGACATCGTTCCATTGGCAGAAAGATTCCTCCGTCAATATGGCGATTTATATAATAAGGTGAATCTCCGTCTTTCGGAAGAAGCTGAGAAAAAACTTACCAGTTTGCCTTGGTACGGAAACATCCGTGAACTTCAGCACGCCATCGAGAAAGCCGTGATTCTATCTGATGGCGGAATGATTTCTGCCGAAGATATTGACGGCGGAAACCAGCAGAGAAGAGAGAAGCCCCTGGAAGAGGTTCAGACGCTCGACGAGATGGAGAGCCGAATGATAGAGAAAACCATCAGGGAATGTGAGGGAAACCTGTCGGTGGTAGCTGCAAGACTGGGCATTTCCCGCCAGACGCTTTATAATAAGATTAAGCGATACGGGTTATGAATTTAGGCACGGATTACACGGATTACACGGATTTTTAGTTATCAGATGAATAGTCAGTTAGCAATCATCGTTTTATTGGTGATTTTGGTGGTTTTAATAGCAGTCAACATCTGGCTCTACCGCCACTATCGCCGGAACATCAAGAAGGTAACCTTCCTTTTTGATGCGATAGATAATGGGGATTTCTCTTTCAACTTTCCTACGGAGAAGAGGTTTAAGGAAGATAATATTCTACACCAGTCCCTCAACCGCATCAAGCTCTTCCTGCAGCATACGAGAGAGGAGCAGATGGATCGGGAGAAATATTACGAGCAGATTCTGAATGCGGTGGATACGGGCATCCTGGTGGTGGATAGTCACGACAACATCCTGCAGCATAATCAGGCAGCCCTCCGATTGCTCGATACGGATGTGCTTACCCACATGAACCAGGTAAAAGGGAAACTGAAGGATGAACACCTGGCAAAGCATGAGACGCAAGCCATGCTGAAAGACAAGCACGTGCGCATCATCGCCCTGAGCGACGTGAGCCACGAACTGAGCAATCAGGAGGTGGATTCTTGGATCAAGCTGATTCGTGTGCTGACCCATGAAATCATGAATACCATCACGCCGGTTACTTCGCTGAGCGAAACTCTGCTTACCCGAGTTACAGAGGATAAAGACTTGAAGCAAGGCTTGGAAACCATCCACAAAACAGGAACCGAGCTGTTGGCTTTCGTCAACAACTATCGCCGTTTCACCCATGTTCCCCAGCCTCAGCCTGCTCTTTTCTATGTGGAACCCTTTCTGGAAAGAATGGCGATGCTCTGCAACCACGAAGTTGAGATAGAAGTTTCTCCCAAGGATTTGCTGGTTTATGCCGATGAGAGCCTCCTCTCTCACGTGGTAACGAATCTTCTGAAGAATGCCGTAGAAGCTTTCAACGGGCAGGAAAAGTTATCATTTATCCGTCTCCATGCCTACGCCAACGTCCAGGAATCCATCATCATCGACGTGAGCAACAACGCCGGTCTCATCCCCGAAGATGTAGCCTCTCATATTTTCATCCCGTTCTTCACCACGAAGCCGGAAGGAAGCGGAATCGGTCTCTCCCTCTCCCGTCAGATCATGCGAGTAAGCGGCGGCAGCCTCTCGCTCCTTCAGGACAAGGCACAGGGAATCACCACCTTCCGCATCATCATCCCATAACATAAGCACATTTTTTGAGAGAAAAGTTTGGTGTTTATCCATAAAAATCGTATCTTTGTCCCCACAAATACAGAAGATTATGGCATTCGAAAAGGAAATCAAGGAATACGAGGATTTGAGACGCAAATATCAAACCCTTATCATCAATAAAATGGATAGAGAAGAGTACATCAAATATAACGAAGTACTCTTCTCTACCCATTCGTGCGCCATTGAAGGCAATTCATTCTCCGTAGATGATACCCGGGAACTGAAGGAGAAAGGCCTGGGGATGATTCCTGCCGGAAAGACTCTCTTCGAGGCTTTCGAAATGCTCGACCACTTCGAAGCCTTCGAGTACATGATGCAAAACACGCAGCATCCACTCGACGAGAATCTTCTGAAAGAAATCAACAGGCGGGTTACCAGCCATACGCTTTCCTATCGTTCCCCAGAAGCTATTCCGGGCGAATACACCACCACGGACATGGCTGCAGGCGATACGGTATTTGGCGATCACGAAGAACTCATCGCCAGAGTTCCCAAACTGTTGGAATCTACTGAAAAAGCCATCATTTCGGCAGCCGTTCATCCCATGATTCTTGCCGCCCGCTTCCATGGCTTCTACGAATATCTTCATCCGTTCCGTGATGGGAATGGAAGAACAGGACGACTCATCAGCAACTACATTCTCTTAAGATTGAATCATCCTCTCCTCATCATCCCATCCGAAGCCCGCCAGGAATACATTTCTGCCCTCCGCATGATTCGTACGGAAGCAACCGACGAGCACCTCATCCGCTTCTTCTTCAAGATGGCAATACAGAGAATGGAAGAAGAGCTGAAGCAGAAAGAGGCCAATACCAAGCGATTTATGACATTCCTCTTCTAATGAAGCATAGCGTCATACGCTCAAAAGTGACAGAAACACTAAAGCTGATTGCCCTCCGTTTCCACAATCTGTCCATCAAACAGGCGGATGGTGCGATGGGCTATCTTGGCATCATGCTCATTATGCGTTACCATGAC
>USQD01000233.1 GCA_900556795.1 uncultured Prevotella sp.
ATATTAATGTTATGGTGAAAAAAGAATGGATAGAGAAAGGATACGTTGACGAACCCGTTGACGAAGCCTTAGACTTGAAAGCTGAAATTAAGAAGCTTTGTAAGGAAAAGGATGCTATCATCCTGGCGCACTACTATACCGTAGGCGAGATACAAGACATAGCCGACTTTGTTGGTGATTCCCTGGCTTTGGCCCGCAAGGCTGCCGAGACCGATGCCAAGGTGATGGTGATGTGTGGTGTTCATTTCATGGCGGAGACCTGCAAGCTCCTGAGCCCTGACAAGACAGTGCTTTGCCCAGACTTGAATGCCGGCTGTTCGCTTGCCGATAGCTGCAAGGCAGAGGATTTGAAGAAATATAAGGAAGAGCATCCTGGCTATAAGGTAGTGAGCTATGTGAATACTACTGCTGCCGTGAAGGCCCTGACCGACTGTGTTGTGACCAGCGGCAATGCCAAGAAGGTAATTGATGCTTTTCCACAGGATGAGAAGATTATCTTTGGTCCCGACTACAATCTGGGCAATTATATCAATAGTGTAACAGGAAGAAATATGCTGCTCTGGAATGGTGGCTGCCATGTACACGAGAAATTCTCTGTAGAGGCTATCATCAAATTGAAGCAGGAGCATCCTGATGCTGTTGTGATGGCTCACCTAGAGTGCAAGGCTCCAGTGCTTGCCGTAGCCGATGTGAAGGGTTCTACAGCCACCATGCTGCATTATGCCCAGGAGCATCCGGAAATCAAGGAGTATATCATCGCCACAGAGGCTGGTATCCTGCACGAGCTGGAGCGCAACTGTCCTTCCGTCGTCTTCTATCCTGTTCCGCCGGAGGTTAGCGAGGGTGGAGTAGGCTGCAGCTGCAATGAGTGCGAATATATGAAGATGAACTCATTGAAGAAGATCTACAATAGCCTGAAGTTCGGCTGGCCTACGGTAGAAGTGGCTCCGGAAATAGCCAAGGATGCCGTCAAGCCTATCGAGAAGATGCTTTCCCTCTCATAAGACCCGGAAGTTCCGTTCCGTGAATGATCTGCATTTTTGGAACGGAACTCTTTAACCATTAGATAATCAACAAAACAACTTTGGTATGAATGCAAGATTAATCACTCCCATTCTGGCTTTATGCTGCCTGCCTTTGTCGGCGAAAGTATATACCGTTCAATCATTATTAGGTGATATGGTTGTCAATATCAATGTGGATAAGTCGATAACCTGGGATATCACCAAGGGGAAAACTCTAGTTTTGAAACCTTCCGTTATCTCCTTACAAACTGATAAACAGATCTTTGGCGTGAATCCTAAAGTGCGCAAGGCAACCGTTCATAATTATAAGAACGATGATAATGGTGGCTATCAGCAATTGCTTCTTTCCTGCAACGGATATGATGTGGAATTCCGGGTTTATCTGAATGCTGCTGCTTATCGCATCATTCCTAAGAAAATGATTAACAAGGTTGTTAATGAAACTTCCGAGTATCGCTTTGCCGGCGATTATCAAAGTTTTGTACCCTACGTAAATGATAATCGGGGAGGGGAGCGTTGGTGTTATTCCTTCGAATCTTATTATGACGAGGCTCCACTGTCTAAGATGTATCAGGATTCTCTTACCATTACCCCTCTTGCTGTTTGCTTACCTGAAGGGAAGAAGGCTGTAGTAATGGAAGCTGATGTGGAAAACTATCCGGGTATGTATCTTTTGAAGGGTACTTCTACTACAGCTTCAGTATCTCATGCTTCTTCCGCTTATTCGCTGCATGCAGCCTTTCCTCCTTATCCGTTAAAGGAGGCGATAGGTGGATATAACCGTTTGAATCTGGTACCCACAGAGCGTGCCAATTATATAGCAGAAAAGGTAACCCGGTTGCCTTGGCGCATTGTTTTGGTAACAGATGAAGACAAGCAGTTGGTGGGTAACGATATAGCCAAACTGTTGGGACCTCAGTGTAGAATCAAGGATACCTCGTGGATCAAGCCGGGAAAAGTGGCTTGGGATTGGTGGAATAATACCAATATCACTGGTGTTGACTTCCGTGCAGGGATAAATACCGAAACTTATAAGTACTTTGTGGATTTCGCCAAGAAGAATGGCTTGGAGTATATCATCATCGATGAGGGATGGAGCGACCCTGAGGATTTGCTCATCTTCTCAGACAAGATGGATATGGCGGGCATCATCGATTATGCCAAGCAGAATGGGGTAGGAGTGATCCTCTGGTCTTCATGGCGCAATTTGATTCAGCGTGGTCATGAGAAGATGGAGGAAATCATGAAGCATTATGGAGATATGGGTGTCAAGGGATTCAAGGTGGATTTCTTTGACCGGGATGACCAGAAGACCATCAATTCTGTATACGAGGTAGCTGAATGTGCATCAAAGCATCATCTTTTGCTCGATCTCCATGGCATGCGCCCGTTTGGCGTACAGTTTGCTTATCCTAACATAGTGAATTTTGAGGGTGTGAAGGGCTTGGAGAATTCCAAGTGGGAGCCTCGTGCAGGTGATGGTCCTTTGCATGATCAGCCACGCTATGATGTGACGATTCCTTTCCTCCGTGCCTTGCCCGGTTGTTTCGACTATACACCTGGAGCCATGATGAATGCCGTTCGCTCACAGTTCTTCGGCAATAACGACCATCCGATGAGCCAGGGCACAAGAGTTCACCAGATGGCAATGTATACCATCTTTGATGCTCCTTTGCAAATGCTTGCTGACAGTCCAACGAAGTATATGCAGAATCAGGAGTGTACTGATTTCATCGCGCAGATACCAACTGTTTACGATCAGGTGG
Organism: uncultured Prevotella sp.; assembly: GCA_900556795.1. Lineage (GTDB taxonomy): Bacteria > Bacteroidota > Bacteroidia > Bacteroidales > Bacteroidaceae > Prevotella. The sequence goes on from USQD01000233.1 coordinate 2,792, forward strand.
TTCCTTTGGATGGCAAACTGGGCGAATATGTGGTAGTAGCCAAGAGAAAGGGTGCCAGATGGTATATTGCTGCGATGAACAATTGGCAGGCTCGTGACCTTACCGTCGACCTTTCCCTATTAATCAAAATGAATGAGACGAACAATAAATTGGAAAAACTGAATGGCAGGGCAAATATCTTTGCCGATGGAATTAATGCCGATCGTGAGGCTACTGATTATAAACATACTCAACGGCAGATAAATTCAGACGATAAGCTTCAGATACATCTGGCTCCAGGTGGTGGCTGGACTGCTATTGTCGAATAAAATAATGTTTATTGTTACCTTGAAATATAATAGTTTTAAGTTGAATGTTGTCAATAAATGATGAAAAGGGTGGTAGAAATTAGTTTGTAGGTGGTAAAAACTGTTTAATATGTAGTAGAAAAATTCTTTTTAC
>USQD01000234.1 GCA_900556795.1 uncultured Prevotella sp.
ACATCTCAAAGAAAAAGCTCTTCTCAACAAAAAAACGCCCTCCTGCCTCTCAGCAGAAGGGCGCCAACCTTTTTTTTTCTTGTACAATGTATGAATTCAGATATATCTGTTTTTTTACAGATTGTCTTTCTCGATATCCTTGAAGTACTTGTATGTGCTGACCTTCAATTCGTCGGTAGCGCTCTCATCGCAAACGATGATGCCGTGCTTGTGAGTCTGCAAAGCACTGATAGTCCAAGCCTGGGTAACAGGACCCTCGATAGCAGCCTGGAGAGCACGTGCCTTGCTGTGGCCGTTGCAGAGAATCATCACTTCCTTTGCAGCCATAACTGTGCCAACACCTACGGTGAGCGCTGTGCTAGGAACCTTGTTCATATCGCCGTCGAAGAAACGGGAGTTAGCGATACGGGTATCAGTTGTCAAAGTCTTCACACGGGTAAGAGAGTTGAGTGAAGAGAAAGGCTCGTTGAAAGCGATGTGGCCATCAGGACCGATACCTCCGATGAAAAGGTCGATGCCGCCAGCCTCAGCAATCATCTGCTCATAGTGTGCACACTCTTCCTCCAGGTTCTCAGCGTTGCCGTTCAGGATATGGATGTTCTCCTTAGGGCAGTCGATGTGATCGAAGAGGTTGCGAGCCATGAATGAATGATAGCTCTCAGGGTGAGACTCAGGAAGACCTACGTATTCGTCCATATTGAAGGTAAGTACATGCTTGAAAGAAACCTCGCCAGCCTTTACTGCCTTAACGATTTCAGCATACATACCCATTGGTGATGAACCAGTAGGCAAACCCAAGACAAATGGTTTCTCTGCTGTTGGGTGGAAAGCATTGATAGTCTCCACAACGTGACGAGCTGCCCAACGTGACAACTCATCGTAATTCTTTTCGATAATTACGCGCATAGTTGTTTAAATTTTTTGGTTGTTGATTTTTGCTATGTCAATAACCGATTAATAATATTATTAATGAATAGTTGAAATATCTGATTACTTTAGAAATGTCCCAGCAGTATCTTGCTCCTAGCCATGAGACAGGCACCTATGAGAGCAGCCTGGTCTTTGAGGAGAGAAGTTGCGATTTGCGAGTCTTCACTTACCATATTGAGTGAGAACTTCTTGATTCCCATGCAGATAGGTTGGGTGAGATATTCTCCTGTTACAGACAAGTCTCCTCCGATGACAAGCATCTCCGGATTGAAGGTATTGATGATTCCAGCGAGATTGGTACCCAGCTCCACAGCCATCCTTTGCAGCGATTCGATGCTGAGCACGTCTTCCTTCTGGATGGCGTCAAGTATGTCCTGGAGGGTGAGTTCCTGGTGCTGTTTCATCACCTTGTCGGTGAGCACGGAAGTTCCTCCTTCCTGCAGTTTCTGGTTCATCTTGCGGAGCAGTGCCGATCCAGAAGTTTCAGTTTCCATACATCCTGTTTTTCCGCAATGGCAGATGATGTCATTATTATATATGTGCATATGACCGATTTCTCCCGAGAAGCCCGACTTGCCCTGGTACAGTTTGCCGTCGATGATGATACCGATTCCGATGCCCCAGCTTACATTGACGAAGATTACGTTCTTGAAGCCCTTGCAAACGCCCTTGAGGCTTTCACCGTAAGTCATGCATCGGGTATCGTTGTCAATACAGAAAGGCAATTCAAGCTTTTCTGATATGGCTTCTGCCAAAGGCTTTCCTAAACAGGTGAAAAAATTATAAGCGCATCCCATTTCCGGGTTAACTCGTCCCCCAATACTCAAGCAAGCATTCTTGATCTGGTTTTTAGCAATGCCCGATTTTTCAATAAAGCTGTTGATGGATTTAATGAAGGTTTCGAAGCATTCCAAGTTGTCTTTATAGTCAAAGTCAATCTTTACCGGGTCTGCAATCATATTGCCGCAGAAGTCGCAGATGCCAAAGGTGAGGTTATCTTTTCCTGTATCTATTCCAAGAAAATATCCAGAGGTAGCGATAAGGTCGTATATCTTAGGCGCTCTCTTGGAATAGTTGTCTCTTTTGCCTGTTGTTTGCACCAACCCGATTTCGATGAGTTCGTTCAGTGTCTTGGTTGTATATGGAACGCTGACTCCCAGATTCTTGGACAATTCAGCGATAGTTTGCCCACCGTGTTCAATGAATTGGTTGAGGAGGGGAAAGCTGATGAAGCGGAGAGCAGAGCTGGCAAAGCAATTGAAAGAAATTATAGATTAATAGTGAATATCCTATCAGGAAGAACATATGAGGAAGCGGCAGACATGTTAGGGATATCGATAGAAGATGTGAAAGAAGCAGAAGCAGCGATAAAGGCTATTGATAAATAATTAGTGTCTGTAGTTGCAATGATGAGTTATTTCGGACCGGTTGTTGCACTTGATAATCTTGTAAGTACATTGCAGAACACATTTGCAGCAGGAAACAGAGTGTTGGATATTCTTGATGAACGCCGGTAACTAAGGATATCACAGGTCGTGAGGAAGTTGAATTTAATGGTGCAGCTACTGAAAATGTTACATTCTCATATGGTGAGGAAACTATAATTTCTGATGTATCAATTCCGGTTCTAAAAGCAAGCATTATTGGAATTTCAGGAAGAAGCGGAAGCGGTAAATCAACAATTGCAAAGCTTGACGCAACAGATGAGGAAATAATTGAGGCGTGCAAAAAGGCTTCAGTACACGATTTCATATCAAAGCTTCCTGATGGATACAACACTAATGTCGGTGAACTGGGAGATATGTTATCAGGCGGAGAGAAGCAGAGAATAGGGCTTGCCAGAGCATTTTTACATGACGCGCCATTCGTGCTTCTTGATGAGCCGACAAGTAATAAAGTCGAGACAGAATAGACTTGCAAAATGTATCTTAAAAGGGCAAAATATACTCGTATTATTTCATTGATTAAAGGTAAGAAAGAAGGATAGATATGGGACACGAACTTACTAAGAATGATATCAAAAAGATGGAAGAAGAGATTGAGTACAGGATACATGAGGTAAGAAAGGCTGCACTTGATGATGTCAAGGAGACAAGGGCTCAGGGGGATTTAAGTGAGAATTTCGAGTATCATGCAGCGAAAAGATTTAAGAATAAGAATGAAAGCAGAATAAGATATCTGCAGAGAACGATTAAGAATGCGACTGTTATTGATGATTCATCAGCAGATGATGAGGTTGGCGTTAATAATACAGATCGGAAGAGCACACGTCTGAACTCCAGTCACGTTTCGGAATCTCGTA
>USQD01000235.1 GCA_900556795.1 uncultured Prevotella sp.
TTGGTGCGTTAGTTCAGTTGGTTAGAATGCCTGCCTGTCACGCAGGAGGTCACGAGTTCGAGTCTCGTACGCACCGCAGAAACCTTCGAGAAGTGATTCTCGGAGGTTTTTTGCATTTATACCCCCTGGTCCTCTCCATTCTTCACTCTTCACTTTCTTTCTGTATGTTATTTCTTTGTTAAGGCTTGGAAATAATTTTGATATTTCCTTAATTATATGTATCTTTGCATCCATAAAGAGGAGGCTTCGCCTTTCCTGGTAAAGAATAATAGATATAAAAGAGAGAAAAATGATTATTATCATCACAATCTTGGCTTACTTCTGTGTGTTGTTGCTTTTTAGCCACATCACGGCACGACGTGCCAACAGCAATGAAACGTTCTATAGAGCTAACCGCCGTTCGCCTTGGTATATGGTTGCCTTTGGTATGGTAGGGGCTTCCATCTCGGGTATTACCTTTGTCAGTGTGCCGGGAATGGTGATGAAGACCGATATGACCTATCTTCAGATGTGTCTAGGATTTATCGTGGGTTATTTTGCAGTAGGTTTCCTGTTGCTGCCTATCTACTATCGGTATAATCTCACTACTATCTATAGCTACTTGCAGCAGCGTTTAGGTGAATGTTCGTATAAGACGGGAGCTTCGTTCTTTCTGTTGTCGAAGATGACTGGAGCAGCGGTTCGCTTTTTTGTGGTCTGTATCTTGCTGCAGTGGTTTGTGCTCGATGGAGTGGGGATTCCGTTCTGGGTAACGGTGCCTGTGATGGTGATGCTCATCTGGCTCTATACCCGAAAGGGTGGCATCAAGACTCTGGTGTGGACGGATTCCTTCCAGACCACCTGTATGTTTGCGGCGCTCATCCTGATTATCTATCAGGTGATGGCAGCCTTAGGCATGACGCCTTCTGAGGCTGTTTCGGCTATTGTTCAAGATAGTCATTCCCGCATCTTTGTCTTTGATGATTGGGTATCGAAGCAGAACTTCTGGAAACAATTTCTCAGTGGTGTGTTTGTGGTGATTGTGATGACAGGATTAGATCAGGACATGATGCAGAAGAATCTTACCTGCAAGTCGCTTCGAGAGGCGCAGAAAGATGTTTGTACCTACGGCTTTGCCTTTGTGCCAGCCAATCTGCTTTTCTTGAGTCTGGGTGTACTGCTGATGATGCTGGCTCAGAAACAGGGAGTGGCTTTGCCATCTGCTCCTGATGATCTGCTGCCGATCTTTGCGGCATCAGGAGCGATGGGAACCTTGGTGGTTGTGCTCTTTACCATTGGTATTGTTGCTGCCAGTTTCTCCAGTGCCGACTCTGCACTGACTGCTATAACCACGAGTCTTTGTGTAGATATCCTGGGCAGGAAGGATGATGTGAAGCTCCGCAAGTGTATGCACTTGTTGGTTGCGGTGGTGTTCATGCTGTTCATTATTGCATTCAAGGCTATCAATTCTACGAGTGTTATTGATGCCATCTACATTCTCTGCTCGTATACCTATGGACCATTGTTGGGATTGTTTGCCTTCAGTTTGCTTACCAAGCGTCAGGTGAACGACCGATGGTCGCCATGGATTTGCGTTGCCAGTCCGCTTGTCTGCTTCGTCATTGATACCATGACCTCACAGCTTACAGGCTATAAGTTTGGTTACGAACTTTTGATGCTGAACGGTGGCTTGACCTTCGCCGGTCTAGCCTTGAGTAGTGCAAGCCAATTCAATATGAAACATAAACAATAAACATTATAAACAATGAAAACAAAAGTGTTATTCGCTGCATTGTTGCTCAGTGCAACAACAGCTTTCGCCCAGCAGGATAAGTTGGGCTCTGGTATTGACAAGGCCAATATGGACTTGAGCATCAAGCCAGGAAATGATTTCTATCGCTATGCCGCAGGCAACTGGATGAAGAATCATCCACTCGATGCCGAGCATACCGACAATGGTGCTTTCACCGACCTCTTTGAGCAGAACCAGAAGCGCATCCAGGACATCATCCTTGAATATGCTTCCAAGCCACAGCAGAAGGGGTCACTCGGACAGAAGATCGGTTCGCTCTACAACCTCCGTATGGACAGCGTTCGCCTGAACAAGGAGGGATGGGCACCTATCAAGCCAACTCTCGACCGTATCGCTGCCATCAAGGACCGCAGAGAGTATCAGTTGGTAACAGCTCAGCTCGATTTCCGTGGCGAGGGTACCATGATGTATGGTATCGGTGTTGGTGCCGACCTTCGTGATGCCGCCAACAACCTCGTTGAGGTAGGACAGGGCGGTATTGGTCTTGGTGTACGCGATTACTATGTAAACGATGACGAGCAGACCAAGAAGATCCGTGATGCATACAAGGCTTATATGAAGAAGCTCTTCCAGATGGTAGGCAACGACGAGGCTACCGCCCAGAAGAAGATGGAGGCTGTGATGGCTATCGAGACCCGCATCGCTAAGGCAAGCTATAGCCAGGTACAGCTCCGCGACATCGACAAGAACTATCACAAGATGACCTACAACCAGCTCGTGCTCGATTATCCTGGCATCGACTGGGGCAATGTGTTCCTGGCATCCGGTTTCCCTGCTTTCAAGGAAATTTGCGTGGGTCAGCCTGAACCAATCCACGAGGTTGAGAAGATTCTCGCAGAGACCTCTCTGGATGATCTGAAGACATACGCAGAGATTAAGGTGATTTCTGGTGCAACCAGTGTATTGAGCGATGATTTCCGTGCTGTTTCCTTTGAGTTGAGCAAGGTAATGAGCGGTGTTCAGCAGGACCGTCCTCGCTGGAAGCGTGCTGTAAGTACCGTGAGCGGCGTTTTGGGCGAGGCTATCGGAAAGATCTACGTAGAGAAGTACTTCCCTGAAAGCAGCAAGAAGCGTATGCTCGACCTCGTTCACAATCTCCAGACTGCGCTTTCTCAGCGCATCGATGAGGCTACCTGGATGAGTGCTGCTACCAAGGCACAGGCTAAGGATAAGTTGGAGAACTTCATCATCAAGATCGGTTATCCTGACAAGTGGAAGGACTATAGCGGATTGCAGGTAGATGACAGCCTCTCTCTCTACGAGAATATGGCAAACATCTCTGAGTTCTTTACCAAGGATGCCATTGCCCGTAAGGTGAATAAGCCTGTAGATAAGGCAGAGTGGGGAATGACTCCTCAGACTATCAATGCTTATTATAACCCAACTACCAACGAGATCTGCTTCCCTGCAGCT
>USQD01000236.1 GCA_900556795.1 uncultured Prevotella sp.
TTCTGTCGGTTGAATACCTTCTTTCCGAAGAATTCACTTGGTCGCTCGCTAGGAGCGGTTACCTCAACAGGCTTTCTTTTGGAAGCCTCTGAAACAGCTTCAAATCTTAAGTTGCTCATACCTTATATAATTTAAAATTTCTGATTTTCAATGTTTTTATAATCTGTTGGAACGTTTATTTTCCCAGCCATTTGGCGATTCTCTCCATAGCTTCCTTGCAGTCTTCGTGCTCACCGAAGGCGGTAAGACGGATGTAGCCTTCGCCCGAAGGACCGAAGCCGACACCTGGGGTGCAGACTACGCTTGCGCCATAGAGCATTTCCTCGAAGAACTTCCAGCTTGGTGTATCGTTAGGAGTCTTCACCCAGAGATATGGAGCATTCTCGCCGCCATATACTCTCAGTCCGAGTTTCTGAAGTTCCGCTCTCATAAAGTGGGCGTTCTCCATATAGTAATTGATGGTTGCCTTCACCTGCTCCTTACCCTCAGGGGTGTAGATGGCTTCGGCAGCACGCTGGCTGATATAGCTGGTACCATTAAACTTGGTGCACTGGCGGCGATCCCAGATTGGGTTCAGTGCCACTTCCTCACCGGTCAAAGTCTTGGCCTTCAATTCCTTTGGAACGATGGTGTATCCGCAGCGTACACCGGTGAAACCGGCTGTCTTTGAATAGCTGTGGAATTCGATGGCCACCTTTCTGGCTCCACGAATCTCGTAGATAGAATGAGGAATTTCCGGGTCGGTGATGTATGCCTCGTAGGCAGCATCATATAGGATGATGCTCTCGTTCTTGATAGCGTAGTTCACCCATTTTCTGAGTTCTTCCTTCGAGATGACCGTACCTGTTGGGTTATTTGGATAACAGAGATAAATCATATCCACACGGTGGTCTGGAATCTGAGGGATGAAGTCGTCGCTCTCATCACATGGCATATAGGTTACGTTGCTCCACTTGCCGTTCTCAAAGACTCCCGCTCTGCCAATCATCACGTTAGAGTCGATATATACAGGATAAATCGGGTCGGTGACACCGATGTTGTTATCCCATCTCAAAATCTCCTGGATATTTCCTGTGTCGCTCTTGGCTCCGTCGTTTACGAATACCTCGTTGGCATCCAGATGAATGCCACGAGGCAGGAAGTCGTTCTTGATGATAGCCTCACGGAGGAAGTCGTAGCCTCGTTCCGGACCGTAGCCTCGGAAGGAAGCCTGAACTGCCATCTCATCCACTGCCTTGTGCATCGCCTTGATGACGGCAGGGCAGAGGGGCTGGGTTACATCACCGATGCCCAGGCTGATAACTCGTTGTTTCGGGTGGGCAATCTTGTACGCGTTTACCTTCTTTGCGATGTCGGCAAACAAGTAATTGCTAGCCAACTTCAGGAAATGTTCATTAACTAATGCCATATTTTTGTTCTCCTTTATTGCGGTCTTTTTATCAACCTTTGTTATTTAAGTTTGCTCTTAATTTATAATTCAATTTCTCCTTCGAAGACGAAGGCGGCAGGTCCCGTCATATAGACATGGTCGTCTGCCTCGCTGTATTCTATTTCCAGCGTTCCGCCATCCATTACGATACTGCTCTTTCTACCGGCACGCTTGGTCAGGGCTGCGGCCACAGCTGTGGCACAAGCTCCTGTACCACAAGCCATCGTGATACCGCTTCCCCTTTCCCAAACTCGTGTCCTTATAATGTCAGTGTCTGTAATTTGTGCGAACTCGATGTTGCATCGTTGAGGAAAGGCTTCGTCTCTTTCTAGAATCTTGCCATAGTGGGCGATGTCGATGGTGTCAATATCATCCACAAAGGTTACGAAATGCGGATTACCCATGCAGACGTAGGTGCCTTCGAAGATTCTGCCATCGGCTTCGAGTACCGAAGGACCTCTGAATTGCTGTGGATTTTCCTGTCTTGGTTTCAGCATATCTACTGTTACTGAATCCACAACTTTCTTGTTATCCTGAAGATGCAATTTCAATATCTTGATGCCCGATAGCGTTTCCAGTCGGATGGTTTCTTTTCGGGTCAGTCCTTTTTCATAAAGATACTTTCCGATGCATCGGCTAGCGTTGCCGCACATCATTGCTTCTGAACCATCGGCGTTGAAGATGCGCATCGAGTAGTCTGCTCTTCTGCCATCCTGTGGCTTTCCGATGAGAACCAGTCCATCGCTTCCGATGCCTGTATGATAAGCACTCCAAGCTATGGCTGCCTTTTCGGGGTCTGGGATGTTGTACAGCTGGGTATCTACATAGATGTAGTCATTACCCGCCCCATGCATCTTGGTGAAATGAACTGTTTCTTTCATATTGCGTTGTCCTTTAAGTTTGAATACTCTTCTTTTATCTCTCACGTCTTGCCTCTTGTGAGGCTTGACTTTTTGGTAGTCTTTCGAATCTTTCGATGACTATTTGTTTGATTTCGGTTGCAAAGGTACGACTTTTTGTTTGAATAAACAAGAAAAAACATACAAGAAATGAAGATAAATTTTAGTCTTCTTTCAATTTGTAATGAAGAAAAGCTTGAATGCTTACAATTTGTAAGGAGAATGCGATATGACTGGATAAATTTAAAATAATCGTGAAAGAGTAGCAACGAAATGTTTATGATTATTTTAGAATACTGATAAAATGTATTAATTTTGCAGCCGAAAACGAACATAATGTAAAGAATAGCTTGGTTTGAGTGACATTCAAAGATGGTCCGTTTTCAATAGAGACAATCAATAAAAGTAGTAACACATTATTAATTATTAAGGATTATGAAGAAGATTGAGGCAATTATCCGCAAGTCTAGATTCGAGGATGTCAAGAAGGCACTTTTAGCAGCCGACATCGAGTGGTTCTCTTATTATAATGTAAGAGGTGAGGGAAAGATGCGCCAGGCTCGCATTTATCGTGGTGTGATGTACGATACCAGCAGCATCGAACGTGTACTTTTGAATATTGTGGTTCGTGATAAGAATGTGGAGCCAACCATCGCTGCCATCCAGGGAGCTGCACAGACTGGCGAAGTGGGAGATGGCAGAATCTTCGTGATTCCTGTACTGGATACCGTCAGAATCAGAACAGGCGAACGGGGTGATATCGCATTGTATAATGCTGAGAAAGAGGAATAATTTAAAATGTTGAATGTTAAGTGTTGAATGTTGAATTAGGCATTCTTACTTATCTTTAATAA
>USQD01000237.1 GCA_900556795.1 uncultured Prevotella sp.
TACCAGATAGTAACGGGTGGCGTAACGGGTATCGCAGCCGTGATTTACTACGGCACGGGGATACCTATCTATTTGTCATATTTTCTCATCAATGCAGCCTTGCTGCTTGCCGCACTGAAGATACTGGGATTCAAGTTCATGGTGAAAACCATCTACGCCATCATCATGCTATCCGTGTTCCTGGCTGTGGCGCAAGACTGGATGATAGGTGAAGACGGCAAGATGGTACAGGTGCTGGGCGAGGGACAGGACTTCATGTCGCTCGTCATCGGCTGTCTGTTTACGGGATTATCGCTCGCCGTCGTCTTCCTGCACAATGGAAGTACGGGTGGAACGGATATCATCGCCGCCATCGTAAACAAATATCACAACATATCGCTGGGCCGGGTGCTCATCTTCGTAGATCTCCTCATCGTGGGCAGTTCGTTCTTCGTCTTCAATGCGAAGCCCGACTTTACTACGATAGACGCCGTTAGAAAGGTGGTATTCGGTCTCTGTACGATGGTGATAGAAAACCTGGTACTCGACTATGTGATGAATGCCAAGCGAGAAAGTGTGCAGTTTATGATATTCAGCAAGAAATATCAGGAGATAGCCAATGCCATCGGTATGCAGATGGATCATGGCGTAACCATTCTCGATGGCCATGGCTGGTACACGGGCAACGAGATGAAGGTGCTCTGTATCCTGGCAAAGAAGAACGAGAGCGTCACCATCTTCCGCATCGTCAAGATTATCGACCCGAATGCCTTTGTAAGTCAAAGTGCCGTTATCGGTGTGTATGGCGAGGGATTTGATGAGATGAAAGTGAAAATCAAGGAAAAAGACATTAAAACAATTAAAAGTTAAAAGTTTATAGCGGCTTCGCCGTATAGCAAGAAGCACTATTGCAAGAATGCCCTATAAACTATTAACTATAAATTACAAACTTATGAAAAGGATAGTATTTGCAACAAACAACCAGCATAAGCTCCAGGAGATTCGCGACATCCTGGGCAGCGACTACGAGGTAGTATCGCTGAAGGAAATAGGATGCGACGTAGATATTCCGGAAACGGGTAATACATTGGAAGAGAATGCCTTGCAGAAGGCGCAGTATGTTTATGACCATTACCACGTAAGTTGCTTTGCCGATGATACCGGTCTGGAGGTAGAGGCACTTGATGGTGCCCCTGGCGTTCACAGTGCCCGCTATGCCGAGGGAACCGACCACGACAGCGAGGCAAACATGGCTAAACTGCTGAGAGAACTGGATGGAAAAGAGAACCGCCAGGCTCGCTTCCGTACCGTTATCTGCTACATCGAGAAGCAGGATGTATGTCCTTGCGGCTGCACCAGCATCAAGAAAATCCATCAGTTCGAGGGTATCGTAAACGGTCATATCGCCACCGAGAAGCATGGTACCGAAGGCTTCGGCTACGACCCAATCTTCGTTCCGGAAGGATATGACCAGAGTTTTGCTGAGCTGGGTGAGGAAATCAAGAACGGCATCAGCCACAGAGCCAGAGCCGTGGCAAAACTGGCGGAATACTTGAAAAAGAAATAAGTTATGAAACAACTTAATTATTTACTATTCTTACTTATATGCTTAGCAACAAGTATACAATCTTTTGCTCAGTTTACAATTAACGGAAGATCAGTCATTTATGACAAAGTATCTGATACTTATATGGTTAGCATACCTGAAAATGTTTTCGGAACAGACTATGCAGTAAGCATTACGCTAGATGCTACAGCAGGCTGGAATAATCTCAGCATTGAGGGTACAGACATTGCTGACAGTTATACTTTCAAGCAAGTGGAAGGCAACAAAATCTACAAAATCCATGCCCTTGAAGGTGACAAGGAAGTCTATTCCCAACTCACCTTCACCTTCTTGCCACTCCTGGTGCTGCAAGGATCATTTGGCTATGATTATGCCCAAGGGAGCATGTCATTGTATTCTCCTGATGCGACAGAGCCAACCATCTCCTTAATCAAAGCCAAATGGAGAGGAGGTTCCACCAATACGGCGGATAAGCACAAGAGAAACTACAAGATAAAATCTATCAACTTCAAAGGCAAGAGCCAGGACATCTCGCTCCTGGGGATGAGAGAAGACAATAACTGGATTATGGATGCAGGACAAATTGACCTGTTCCGCCTGAGAAACCGCATTGCCACAGAGATTTGGAACGACTTTGCCACCAAGCCATACTATGCCTCGAAGGAGCCTAAGGCCAAGAGTGGCGTAACGGGAAAAGTGGTAGAGGTTATCCTCAACAACGAATATCGCGGCATCTATTCGCTGACCGAAGCCATGGACAGAAAGGAGTTGAAACTCAAGAAATACGATGATAAGAATCAGGAGTTTCACGGCCAGCTTTGGAAGGTAAGTTCGTGGGATAAGGCAACCTTCTGGGACATCGATAAAGACTACGATAACACCCAGGAAACCTGGCATGCATTCGAGACTAAATATCCTGATATAGACGATGTTAATCCTACTGATTACAGTCCGCTTTATGAAGCCATTGATTTTGTTGCCAACAGCAATGACGAGGCATTCAAGAAAGAAGTAGGCGATTACTTCGATATTCCTGTACTCATTGACTATCAGCTATTCCAGGAAACACTGAAGCCTGTGGATAATAATGGCAAAAACATGTATTGGGGAATCTATGATGTGGCAAAAAGCAAGAAGCTAACCCTTGCCATCTGGGACTTAGATGCCAGCGTAGGACAAGATTGGCATTGCTCCACCCCACTTCATCCAGATTATGTATTGCCAAATACAGACTTGGGAGTGAAGGATGGTTTCAACCTATATCATAGGCTCAGCTCCTTGAATGTAGATAACTATAATGAAAAGGTGGCTAGCAGATATCAGGAATTAAGAAAGACTTATTTCAGCGAGGAAAATCTCATATCCAGATATCAGGGCTATTATGATATGTTGGTGAAAAGTGGTGCGGCCAGCAGAGAAGAGTGCAAATGGTCGAAAGACTCAGATATTGGCGGCTATCCCCTGAACTTCAAGTCAGAAATAGAATACATCAAGAATTGGATTATCAACAGATTGAACTATCTGGATACCAACCAATTCCCGATTTCAACCAATATCTCAAGATCGGAAGAGCACACGTCTGAACTCCAGTCACGTTTCGGAATCTCGTAT
>USQD01000238.1 GCA_900556795.1 uncultured Prevotella sp.
CAGGTGAAGAAGTTTGTAAGCGAGTTGCGCCAGCGCTGCTACGATGCGATGAACGATGACTTCCAGACTCAGCTTGTCATCAGCTATCTCTTCGAGGCTTGCCACGTAATCAACACAGCCCTCGACCACAAGGCAAACATCTCTGCTGAAGACCTGAAGGAGCTTTCAGAGACCATGCATCTCTTCACCTTCGACCTGCTCGGCCTGAAGAGTGAGAAGGGGGCCAATAACGATGCCCGCGAAGAGGCTTACGGCAAGGTAGTAGATATGGTTCTCAACCTTCGTGCCAAGGCTAAGGCTGATAAGGACTGGGCTACCAGCGACCAGATTCGCGATGCCCTCGCTGAAGCCGGCTTCGAGGTAAAGGACACCAAGGATGGTGTTACCTGGAAACTAAATAAATAAAAATACTCATAAAGAAGATATGCCTATCTCATAGTTTTTATGGGATAAGTCGTATCTTCTTTTGCTTTTATAATGACTTTTAACGCAATACAAATTATGAAATTGTCTATAAGAATTTTAGTTAAATTGTCGCTTATAGTTATTGTCCTTTTGGGTAGTTTCTCGATGGCCCAAGCCCAAAAGCAGAAGAAAATCTACAATCGCCCACATTGTAAAGTATTCCTAAAGAATGGCAAGGTTGTAGATTCCTATTTAATGGCAGGGCATAACTTGATTCATCGCACAGATTCTGCCATCAAGTTATCGAATAATCCGAATGCCTTTTTCCCAAAAACAGAGAAATATTATAATGAGGAAGTTGACAGCATGCTAGAGTGGAATGACCGCAATCCTGAATACATACTCCATTATGTGCCAGTTAAGATTCGTTATTCTTATACAGAAGATTCTACTGCGGTAGATTCTTTAAGTTATCCTGTTTTGGCCATGCGTTTTTATAAGGGCAAGAATGTGGAAGGATTCATGATATGGGATATGTTGAACGGCTTCCGTTATCTCTATAAGACTACAGAGATGAATGTGGCCCATGCCTATATTGGAGAGAAGCATCGCCTCACCGAGAGTCGCAAACAGACGATGGCAGAGGAGTTTAAGAAATATCCAAGGTTTGTGAACTTCATCAATAGCCTGAAGGTAAATTCTTTCAAAGATAACCCGCCCTATATTTTGAACCAGTTAGATGTTATTATAGAGGAAGCCAAGCATTAGCGTGCTTGGCTTACCGGTTCTTTATTCTCTTGCTCGTAATAGTGGGCATAATTGGCGAACGGCTCTGTCGTTACCTCGTCGCTCGATGCCGTATAGGTATTTCCGTATGGATCGGATGCTTTGATGATGATTCTGGCATTCGGGTTCTTTGGTACATAATAATAAAGGTGGTTCATGATGAGATAACCGTTACCTTTGCTCACGAAACGATAGGATACACTCTCGCTGTATTTATGATGATAGCCGGCTGCAAAGGCATCCTGACCCTTGCTGCTGATGCGGCGCATCAGATATTCCTTGCCATCCTCTACGGCTACCACACGCCAATGACTGGTGGCATTGAAGACATTGGCTACCAGGATATTCCTATTGTTTGCCAACTGCCAGTCTTTGGCATATTTCTCACCGTTGAAATCGGTCTGGGCACGGAAGATGGTCATCTGCTTGCTCTTATCCCAGAAGGTTCCCTTGTAATAGCAGTTGCTGATGCTGGTACCCACAAAGCTATAGACATAATATCCATTCGGGGTACCGCAGATGTTGATGTTCGACTGCCAGATGTTGCCACAGGCAGCAGCATGACAATGCTCCATCACATCCTCGCCCTGATAATTGATCTCGTGGTTGCAGGCAAAATGAGTATGTCCGCAGAAGAGTTCGTATCCTCCCTTAAACTGCTTCAGCAGAGAGAGCAGGAGCGAGAGACGGGAAGAGGAATAATGCCCCTCCTCATTGGCATTGGTCAGCGGCTTCGCCTTGCTGAAAGGCGCATTGCCGAAGGTAAAAGGAATGTGATAGCAGAGTACCACTTTTTTATCCTTGGGTGTAAGGGCCAGATTCTGTTTCAACCACTTCACCTGGCGCTCACGTAATTCTCCAGGAGAATAATAAGACATGCCGCGATGGAAGAAGCAGTTGTTGATGCAGACATAATGCACGTCGCCACGGTCGAAGGAAAAATCGGTAGGACCGAAATTCTCCTCCCATTTCCTGCGGTAGAGTGCCTTGCCATCCTGGTCGTGATTGCCGATGACGGAGAAGAGTCGCATCTCGGAAGAGCCCAATGCCTGGCGTATCTGACGCTCCAGCTTAGCATTGTAGCCGCCATAATACTGTACATCATCGCCCATGCTCAGTCCATATACGGGAGTTCCTGCAGGAAGACTCTTGATGGTCTGCTTGATGTCTGCCATCGTCTGTGTTGTGAATCTTTCTACATCGCTTTTCTTGATAGGATTATCATCCGGAGAAGTATAGTACGGGCTGTAGGCATTGGTAACCTGCGGGTCGCCGATGACTATCATCTTGTAACTCACCTCCTTGCCGCCGGGCAATCGGGTGAGAGTAAAGTCATATTTCTTCTTATCGTTGGAAACTGCTTGGTAGAAACAAGCCGTGCGATCGGTTTCGCTATGGGTAGGTACCTCGCAGTCGGCAGGCACGGAGTAGTAGATGAAGCGAGCCAACGAGTCTCGTTTCATCTTGTAGCGTCCCGAGGAATCAGTCTTCACACAATGGTAGCCATCGCTCACGATGACGCCAGTCACTCCCTTGCCATCGGTATCCAGCAAGGTGCCGCTGATATTGAAGTCCATCTTCTTTACCACCGGCTTCGGTTTCTGAATGGAATCCTTCATCTGTGGATGATAATGTATGTTGGCCGCTATCTTGGGTCCGATGGCGGGCAGGGTAGTGATTTCCTCGTTGAGGCGCATTGTCATGCCGATTGCCACGAGCATGCAGCAAACGAGCAATATTCCACCGATGTATAGCAGTTTCCTTTTCATTCCTTTTGTATTGATATTATCGTGCAAAATTACGCATTTATTATGGGAAAACCTTAGATTATTGTTTAAAAATAACTAAATATTATCTTTGGGTAACTTACTTTTGGAGAATATTTCGTAACTTTGTACCAAATATAGTATATAAAATATAACTTCATGCTAATCTCAATATAAGTATGACTAAAAGCAGACTAAT
>USQD01000239.1 GCA_900556795.1 uncultured Prevotella sp.
ATAAGAATCACATCGGTTCGCATTATTTTTATTATCTTTGCATTTCAACAAGACATATATAAATAAATATAGAATTATGAATGTAGGAGATAGAATACCAGAGATTCTTGGCATTGACCAGGACGGACGTGAAATCAAGGCAAACGACTATCGCGGTCGCAAGATAGTGCTCTACAGTTATCCGAAGGCTAACACCAGCGGATGTACTGCCGAGGCCTGCTCTCTGCAGGCTCATAAGGAAGAACTGGCAGCAGCCGGTTACGAGATTATCGGCGTGAGCAAGGACAAGCAGGCGCTGCAGAAGAAGTTTGCAGAAACCAAGGGTCTGCAGTTCCCTCTTATTGCCGATACCGAGACCACCCTTTTGCAGGAACTCGGCTGCTGGGGCGAGAAGGTAACCTGCGGCAGAAAGACCATCGGAATCCTCCGCACCACCTATCTTGTCAACGAAGAAGGCATTATTGAGAAAATCTTCACTCCAAAGGAGATCAAGACCAAGATTCATGCAGAGCAGATTCTGGATTACATCCATCAATAAGCCTACAACAGAATGGACAATATTGTCATCGAACTTTTTCTGTTGAGCATCGGAGCCAGTTTTGTGCAACGCACTACTGGCTTCGGTTTTGGCATCTTCATCATGACGATGCTCCCCTCCATCATGCCCTCTTATGGCGAGGCAACAACCCTCTCGGGCATTCTGGCGATGACCACCTCCCTGATCATCGTCATTCAGAAATACAAGTACATCACCTGGAGGCGGCTGCTGCCCATTCTGTTCACCTTCATCATCATCTCCATCGGAGCCATCTTCTTGCTCAAGCGGATGGAATATCACATACTGAACATATTGCTAGGCATTACGCTGATCATCGTGAGCATCTACTTCGCCTTCTTCAGCAAGCGCATCAAGGTAAAGACAACGCTTCCAGTGCAGGTTACGGCAGGAACATTGAGCGGACTGATGGGAGGATTCTTCGGAATGCAGGGTCCACCAGCCGTACTCTATTTTGTCAGTTCAGAACCCGACAAGGATCGCTATCTGGCGATGACGCAGACCTATTTCCTGGCAGGCAATCTGATAATGACACTGGCAAGAGCCTACAACGGTTTCTTCACCACTACGGTCTCCATAGGTTATGTATATGGAATAGCGGGAGTCATCATCGGCAACCTGATAGGCTCCTGGGTATTCAAGCACCTCAGCGGCTCCCTGCTCAAATACATCATCTATGCCTATATCGGAATCAGCGGATTAACCTTCCTGCTGGAGGCGTAACCCTCTGTCAGGCAAACATAAATAGCAGAACTTTGCTAAAAGATAGAGTTATAAATAAGCGTTTTATGCTAAAAGATAAAGTTTAAAATTTAAAGAGTATGTTAGAACATATTGCAGATTTCACAGCGTGGCCAATCCTTACTGGTATTTTCATTGGCTATATTGCCAACCGCATTATGAGCGGTGAAGGAAAAGGATGTTGTATGAATCTATTCATAGGTATTGTAGGCAGTTATGCCGGTGCCATCATCAGCAGTCTGCTGAACATAGAACTGTTTGGCAAGGGTTATCTTACCAACTTCATTTTCTGCGTCATTGGCGCCATAGCAGTATTGTGGATTTGGAAGAAACTCTTTTGATTAACATCTTAAGTAGATATAAATATTGATTTTTAAAAAAACATAAGATTATGACAAACAAGGAATTGACACTCGCCACTCTGATGAGGGCGATGATAAAATACGATGGTGGCGATGCGCCACGCATCCAGCATTTCGTAAAGGTGCACGACTTTGCCCGCATGATTGCGATAGCAGAGGGAATGAACGAGGAAGACCTCTTCGTGCTCGAAGCAGCTGCCATTCTTCACGATGTGGGCATTCACGTTTCAGAAGCCAAATACGGCAACTGCGATGGCAAGCATCAGGAAGAATTAGGTCCTGATGAGGCAAGAAAAGTACTGTCAGAAGTTGATGGATTCACAACCGCGCAGACAGATAGAATCTGCTGGCTCATTGCCCACCATCATACTTATAAGGATGTAACCAGCCTCGACCATCGCATTCTGCTCGAAGCAGATTTCCTGGTGAATTCCTTCGAAGCCCACCTTGCTCCCGAAGGCATCATCACCTTCCGCGACCATGTTTTCCGCTCGGAGTCAGCAATCAGTATGCTGAATGATATGTGGGGGCTGGAATAAGGAGAATACTTTTGTCTAAAAAAATAATAATTTAAAATCATGGGAAAAACAATAAATGATATGGGAAATAGACAGCCGGATAGCAATGCCGGCAGCAGTAAGCAAAAAGGAGTGAAAAATAAGCAAACCCGGCAGTTGGCACTATGGATTGGCGCTTTGATAGTAGGCGCAGTCTTAGGTATGTTCGGCATCAGCTGGCTGGATGGCCTGATGAATTTCATCGCCACGGTCTATACCCGCTTATTCCAACTTCTAGCAGTACCAACCATAGCCTTGGCAGTCATCACAACCCTGGCATCCTTGGGCAACCAGGCTGATACCGGTAAGATATTCCGCCACGCCATCACCTACACCCTGCTTACGACGATAGCAGCTGCAGCAGTGGGACTGGTGCTCTACAACATCGTTTCTCCAGGCAATTTACCTACAGCCTTGGTACAGAGCGGTATGGCAGATGTTCCCCAAAAGCTGGGAGAAACCAGCTATTATGACCATATTCTTGGGGTAATACCCAACAACATCATCAAGCCGTTTGCCGAAGGAAATGTACTCTCCATCCTGATTTTGGCGGCAGCTGCAGGTATTGCTTTAACCAAAATGCCATCAAGCGATAAGAAAGACGTCGTGATGAAAGGATTGTTTGGATTGCAGGATCTGCTTTTCATGTTGATTCATGGATTAATCTGGGCTCTGCCTCTGGGTATCGTTGCCTTTGCAGCACAACTCTCAGCCCAGTTCTCCGCAGGAATCGTGATGGCTTCTCTAGGAAAGTACGTAGCTATTATTCTGGGAGGTAATGTCATCCAATTCTTCATCATCCTTCCGCTCTTCCTCTTGGCAAGAGGCTTAAATCCTGTGCGTACATTGGGCAAGATGATGCCGGCAGTATTAATGGCTCTGTTTACAAAGAGTTCTGCTGCTACGTTGCCGGTAACGATGCAG
>USQD01000240.1 GCA_900556795.1 uncultured Prevotella sp.
TTATTCCGAATGAAACCCTCCTCATTGACATAGAAAGGCATCTTCTTCATTTCGACTGCAAAGATAAGGAGAAGATATTTCTACCGTAAAACATAAGTATTACAAAGATGTTACATCATACATTTGTAATACCCGTAATGTTTCTGTAATATCAGTAATATGGTCGTAACATCATCTTCATAAACACGTAATCGCTTTTTCTTTTCCATCTGAAAATATCACCGTATCTTTGCAGCCGAAAAGAAACATTAATTTATTTATACAGGATGAAGGAAAATAAGAAAGCAATCTTGGATATTCTTAAGAAGAAATCTAAGAAAGACGGTAAGTTTGAGAACTTGGTGCTCAATCTCGCTTTGCAGAAGATTGACAGCGACAGTTTTGAATTCGATGGCGATGCAGTTTACACCAACGACAAGAAGCGCCTGGTTTATTGCATGAGCCAGGAGGCAAGCTTCACCATTCCAGAGGGAGTGGAGATTATCGGCGAGATGGCGTTCCGCGGCAAGAAGACCCTCAAGAACGTGATTATCGCCAATAGCGTAAAGGAAATCGAGCACGATGCTTTCTACGATTGTGATGAATTGGATAACGTTTATGTGCCTGCGGACGTAAAGGTGGTAAAGAGCTACGCCTTTGCAGAGTGCGACAAGTTGAAGAAGGTTACCTTTGCAGGTACTCCTAACAAGCTGAGCCGCCATGCCTTTGACGACTGCGACCAGTTGCACAACATCATCGTGCCAGCAGGAAGCAGCAAGTTCTTCCGCAAGGAACTCCACTTTATCGATGGAGACACCGATTACCTGGTTTTAGAGAAGGCTGAAAAGAAGGCTGAAACTTCTGAAAACAAGGCTAAGAAAGAGCCTGCAAAAGTAAAATAACTCACAAAACTTTCGAATGTGGTTCAAGAATGGGCTAGGAGCTTCTGCCCTTTCAAGGCGTGTGGAGGCATACATACGAAAGTAAAGTAACTCTAAAGATAAAACCAGTGAAATCATGACTAAAGAAGATATGATGAAGAAAGCTTATGTAGAACGCGACATCAGTTGGATGTACTTCAACCATCGCATTCTCCAGGAGGCAGAGAAAGAGTATGTGCCATTGTTGGAGCGCCTCTCTTTCCTCGGTATTTACTCCAATAACCTCGACGAGTTCTTCCGCGTACGAGTAGCATCGCTCAACCGAATGCTCGACCAGAAACTCGACAAGGATACCGAACAGCAGATTAAGAAATCTCTCAAAACGATTAACAAGCTCAATGAATCTTATTCGAAAGAATACACTGAAGCGGTGGATACAGTTTTCCGCGAACTTGAAATACACAAGGTTCGCCTGCTCACCGAAGACCAGCTCAACAACGAGCAGAAGGATTTCCTCACACAGTTCTTCTACGACAAGCTCAATGGTTCTGTCAACCCTATCTGGCTCAACGAGATAGACGACCTCTCTACCCTGGAAGATAACCGCATTTACCTTGCCGTAGAAAAGGCTGAGAATGACAAGAAGAAGAAATATGCCGTAGTAAAGGTACCGGATAGAGTTTACGGACGCTGGGTGAAGGTACCGGCAAGCGAGGGTTTCGACAACATCATGTATCTCGATGATGTAATCAGATACTGTCTGCCTCTGGTATTCCTCGGTTTCAAGGAGAGCACCTACCGTGCCTTCAGTTTCAAGTTTACCAAGGATGCCGAAATGGAGATGGACAATGATGCCGACTTCGGAACCATGGAGAAGATTGCCCTGGGTGTAAGCAGCCGTAAGAAGGGTGAAGCCGTGCGCGTAATCTACGACCAGGAGATGCCGAAGGAACTTCAGAAGAAACTGCGTGAGCGATTGAACACCAAGGAGTTGGATGCTTCACTGGCTGGCGGAAGATACCAGAACCACAAGGATTTGATGTCGTTCCCAGATTGCGGACACAAGCAACTGAAATACGAAAAATGGGCTCCTATCATGAAACCGGAATTCCTCTCAAACGAGAGCATCCTCGACCAGATTCGTGAGAAAGACCATTTTATCCACGTACCCTACCATAGCTTCAACGGCTACATCCGTGTGCTCCGTGAGGCTGCTACCAAGCCCGAGGTGAAGGCCATCAAGACCACCCTCTATCGTCTGGCCAAGGATTCAAAGGTAGTGAAGGCACTCATCACCGCTGCCCGCAACGGCAAGAAGGTAACTGCCGTGGTAGAGCTTCTGGCACGTTTCGATGAGGAGAGCAACATCAAGTGGAGCAAGCGCATGCAGGAAGAAGGCGTAAACGTAATCTTCGGTGTAGAAGGACTGAAGATTCACTCCAAGCTGCTCTATATCGAATCAAAGAAGGGCAACATCGCCTGCGTGGGAACCGGAAACTTCCACGAGGGCAATGCCAAGATCTATACCGACTATCTGATGATGACCGCCCGTACTAAGCTGGTAAACGAGGTGGCTAAGGTATTCGATTTCATCGACCGCCCATTCTCACCATTCCGCTTCAACGAGCTTCTCGTCTCTCCAAACTCCATGAAGAGCCGCATCCTGCGCATGCTCGACACCGAAATCAAGAATGCCAACGAGGGCAAGGAGGCTTGGGTGAAGATGAAGATCAACCACATCACCGATACCGATATGGTAACCAAGCTCTATCAGGCTTCAAAGGCTGGCGTGAAGATAGACATCGTAATCCGCGGCAACTGTTCGCTGGTGCCAGGCATCGCCAAGCTCAGCGACAACATCCGCTGCGTGGGCATCATCGACCGCTATCTGGAGCACAGCCGCATCCTCATCTTTGCCAACGGCGGCAAGCCAAGATACTTCATCGGTTCTGCCGATTGGATGCCTAGAAACCTCATCAACCGCATCGAGGTACTCACCCCGGTATATGACGAGGATATGCAGGCAGACCTGCTCCGCACCATCTCATACGGTATGAGAGATACGATGAACGGCCGTGTGGTAGATGGCAAGGGCGGCAAGGAATTTGTAGAAGGCGAGCCTTTCCGCAGTCAGGAAGAACTTTATAAAGCATATAAATAATAAAGCATATAAATAATGATGAATTTAGCATCCATTGATATCGGCTCCAACGGAGCCCGACTCC
>USQD01000241.1 GCA_900556795.1 uncultured Prevotella sp.
GCGTAGTTGCTACCTCTTTATGTCTGCCGCCATTACTAACGGCATTGCAAATATAGGCATTTTAAAAGAAATTTTCATGCGAAAGAGAATCTTTTAGTATTCTTTAAACTTTTACGATGTTTTTTGTTTGTATTTTAGTTCAAGCTCATATCCTGCAAATTTACATCTTATTATATATAGGGGAATGCTTGCCGCAAATCCCCTCTCTTTTCTCTTGTGAAATGTGGAAGCCCACCCCTTTTTATGTCCGTTTTCAAAACTGATATTGCCCCCATGTGATAGGGATATCATCCTTTAAAATCAGTTAAAAAGTGGGTGCTTCTTTATAAAATGTGTGGGAAAGTTGCAGGATTCCCTCATAAAATGTGTATATTTGCGGCGTTATTCCCTCATAAAATGTGATAGAGAGGTGGAATATTCCCTCATAAAATGTGATTTAAAGATATGGATTATGGAAAGATTAGCTATCAATGAACTTCTGAAATGGAAGAATAAACAATATCGTAAACCTCTTATTATAGAGGGTGCCAGACAGGTGGGAAAGACTTGGCTGGTGAAGGAGTTTGCCCGCCAGAATTACAGGCAGCTGGCGTATGTGAACTTTGAGGAGATGAAGATTCTGCAGAATCTCTTTGAGCAGGACTTCAATATTCCTAGAATTCTTACAGCTATTGGGGCTGCAACGAATGTAACCTGCACCGAAGGCGAAACGCTGATATTCCTGGATGAGATTCAGGCTGCCCCTCATGCTGTTACTTCTCTGAAATATTTTGCAGAGAATGCGCTGGGCTATCATGTCATAGCGGCTGGTTCTCTTCTGGGTATCGAACTGCATCAGGGGGAGTCTTTTCCTGTGGGTAAGGTGGAATTTCTCTCTCTATATCCAATGAACTTTATCGAGTTCGTGATGGCTATGGGGGAGAAGAATCTGGCGCAGCTGCTACTGACGAAGGATTGGAATATGATATCGATGTTTGCCCCCAAGTTTCAGGAACTCTTGAAGTATTATTACTATGTGGGAGGCATGCCTGAAGCCGTATTGAGCTTTAGTCAGAATCGTGACTGGAAAGAGGTGAGAGCCATACAGAAGGATATTCTGAGCAGTTATCAGAGAGATATGTCGAAGCATGCTCCATCGGAGATTATTCCCCGTATTACTGATTTGTGGAAATCCTTGCCAGCCCAGTTGAGTAAAGAGAACAGGAAGTTTATCTATGGAGTGGTGCGCGAGGGGGCAAGAGCCCGGGAGTATGAGTTGGCCTTGCAGTGGCTGCTGGATGCCGGACTGATATATAAGGTATATAATGTGAAAGCTCCCCGACTGCCACTTGCCAGTTATGAAGACCGGGCGGCCTTCAAGATTTTCGTCCTGGATGTCGGGCTTCTAGGTGCGAGGTCTAATCTCAAGGCAACGACAATAGTGGACGGCAACAGTATTTTTACCGAGTTTAAAGGGGCATTGACGGAACAGTATGTTTTGCAGCAGCTCATTCTCAGGTATGAACCGTATTATTATGCTAAGACCAACAGTACTCAGGAGATTGATTTCCTGCTCCAGGATGAGGAGGATGAGATTGTTCCGCTGGAGGTGAAAGCCGAGACGAATGTCAAGGCAAAGAGCCTGCGCCAGTTTGTTGCAGACAACCAGTCAAAGAAGGTCTATCGCATTTCCATGAATGATTATCAGCAGGAAGATTGGGTTACAAACGTACCGCTCTATGCGGTAAATGGTCTCGAATTTTAGCGATAGCACCGCCCTAACTATATAAAAATAGGTAGTTAGGGCGGTGGTATCGCATTTGCAAATATATATGAAGTTCTGAAAAATGAAAATCCCCAACCTGCTATGGGAAAGCTGGTTGGGGAAATTATGATAGATTTTGCTTTCATCAGAAAATATCCGAATGTGAATTAGAGTGGATACTCCTCGAAAGCATAGAGTACAGTGCTTAAATAACGCTCGCCAGTATCTGGCAAGAGGGCAACAATCTTCTTGCCCTTGTTCTCAGGACGCTTCGCAATCTCGGTGGCTGCAAAGGCGGCAGCACCTGATGAGATTCCTACCAGCAGACCCTCGGTCTGAGCCAGGTCACGACCTGCCTTGATGGCATCATCGTTCTGAATATCCAATACCTCATCGATGAATTCTGAAGAGTAGGTCTCTGGAACGAAGCCGGCACCGATGCCCTGAATCTTGTGAGGACCGCTCTGTCCGCCGTTCAATACAGGCGATGTGGCAGGCTCTACGGCAATCACCTTCACGTTAGGATTCTGCTCCTTCAGATACTTGGCGATACCCGAAATGGTTCCACCGGTTCCTACACCGGCTACGAAGATATCAATCTCGCCATCGGTATCAGCCCAGATTTCTGGTCCGGTTGTGGCATAGTGCTTGGCAGGATTGGATGGGTTGGTAAACTGTCCCAGAATCACGGAACCCGGAATGGAATCACGGAGTTCCTCGGCAGCCTTGATGGCGCCAGGCATTCCGTCCTTACCGCTGGTCAATCTCACTTCTGCACCGTAAGCCTTCACCAGGTTTCTGCGCTCCACACTCATGGTTTCAGGCATGGTGAGGATGAGGTGGTAGCCTTTTACGGCTGATACCAGAGCCAGGCCTACACCCGTGTTACCGCTGGTTGGTTCGATGATGGTGGCACCTGGTTTCAGAATGCCCTTCTGCTCAGCGTCTTCGATCATCGCAAGGGCGATACGATCCTTTACGCTTCCGCCAGGATTGAAGAATTCTACCTTAGCAATCACAGGAGTCTCCAAACCCTTGGATGCTGAATACTTACCCAATTCTACCAATGGGGTCTTACCGATTAAATCAGTAATCTGCTTATATATCTTTGCCATAACTGTACTCTAATTTAAATCATTGATAATTAATCACTAATAATTAATCACTATTCACTACTCACTACTTTACGTAGGTAAATGCCTCATCGAGTGCCTCAATCAGGTCGTCGATGTTCTCGATACCGATGCTCAATCGAACGGTAGAAGGATAGATGTGCTGCTCCTCCAACTCCTCTGGGCTCAGCTGAGAGTGGGTGGTTGTTGCTGGGTG
>USQD01000242.1 GCA_900556795.1 uncultured Prevotella sp.
TTATTGTTCTTTTTTTCTTCATATAATACGTTCAGGATTCCGATTCCCCCTAATAAAAGTAGATGTTTTTTTATTTTTCTATCAATAATCGCCAAATAAGTCATTACTGCTATAGCTTTTCCCCTTTTCAGTATCCGAAGCCTCCCCATTCATGTCAGCCGTGGCAGAAGAAGAAAAATCGAGCATGAGCTGCTGCACCTGTGCAGCCTTGAAATTGATATGATATATTCCATATCCCTTTCCTTTATCAATGAGCGAATTCGGATCTTTGGCGCATCGGGTGAGATATTGTGTAACATAGGCATGCACATCCTTGTAATTCAATGGCGTAAAGATTGAATTACAGGAATTATAAACGTGGCGGGCAATTTTCTCCAGTTTGAGACCATTACTTCCCGCTGCCATCAATACTCTGAATATCTCTTGATCTATAGACATGGTTATTGTAATAATGAAGTTTTTAAGACGCAATAAAGAGCAAACAACGTCAAGTGAAGAAAAAGACTGTGCAAGGCGTTTTTGCATAAGGGACTCCTCTTGAACAAAGGTCGATTAGCATAAAGCAAAAAAAGCCGCGGCATTCTTCATGAAAAGAAAACCGCGGCTCCTTGAGATTCGTTATTTAAGCGAGAGCAACCTTGTTGTCCTCGTCCTTAATCTTACCCTCTTTGAAGAGCCAACCGAGGCCAAGGATAGTATCCTCTGTGCTAATGCCAGCAGCCTTAGCAATTTCTGCAACAGCCAATGGCTTCTCTGCAGCTGCAAGAGCCTGATAAACATCACCAGCACGGAAGCCAGCGTTTTCTGCGTTCAAGTAAAGAACGTCCTTCTTTGCAGCAGTTGTCTTCTTTGCAACTGGAGCCTTCTTTGTAGCTGTCTTCTTGGCAGCTGTCTTTGTTGTTGATTTCTTTTCTACCATGATTTTAGTAAACAATTATAGTCTCTATAATAGCACTGTTCTGATGCCTTTCTGTTCAGCGCAACCAGTCACCAGAAAGTGCCCTTGCTTTAGCATTATTAAACACTTTACAGCGTTCTCTTTTATTTTTATACTGCAAAATTATAACATTTTTTTTAGATTATCAACTTTTTATTGAAAAAAATGACGTATAATAAATAAAAGCGCAGCATTTCTTGACATACATCAAGATAATACTACGCTTTTTTGCTTATTTTCAGCGATTTAACTGAAATATTAATCCTTTAAGTCTAACTTGATTTCCAACTCATCGAGCTGCTTTGGATCCAACTCTGATGGTGCATCAAGCATCACGTCACGACCTGAATTGTTCTTAGGGAATGCGATGCAGTCGCGGATGCTGTCGAGACCAGCCAGGATGCTGACGAAGCGGTCGAGACCGAAAGCAAGACCTGCGTGAGGTGGTGCTCCATACTTGAAGGCATTCATCAGGAAGCCGAACTGAGCCTCTGCACGCTCTGGTGTGAAGCCGAGAACCTCGAACATCTTCTCCTGCAGCTTGGTGTCGTGGATACGGAGAGAACCGCCACCCACTTCGATACCATTGCAGACGAAGTCGTATGCCTTGGCACGAACCTGCTCAGGATGCTCATCCAGCAATGGGATATCGTCTGGATTTGGCATGGTGAACGGATGGTGTGTAGCCATCAGGCGCTGCTCTTCGTCGCTCCACTCGAAGAGAGGGAAGTCAACGATCCAAAGACACTTGAATACGTTCTTGTCGCGCAAGCCAAGGCGCTCACCCATCTCAAGTCGCAGAGAGCAGAGCTGTATGCGGGTCTTGTTGGCATTGTCGCCACTCAGAATCAATACCAGGTCGCCATCCTTGGCACCCATCACGGTCTTGATCTCAGCCAACTCCTCTGGAGTATAGAACTTATCGATGCTACTCTTGATGGTACCATCTGCATTATACTTAATGTAAACCAATCCCTTGGCACCTACCTGTGGACGCTTCACGAAGTCGGTCAGTTCATTGAGCTGCTTGCGGCTATAGTCAGCACATCCCGGAACGCAGATACCACCTATATACTTAGCCTCTTCGAATACAGCAAAGATGCCCTTGCCCTTGAAAGCTTCCTTGAGCTCTACAAACTCCATGCCGAAGCGCAAGTCTGGCTTATCGCTACCGTAGCGGCGCATAGCATCGTGCCATGTCATCTGCTCCAACTTAGGCAATTCTACACCACGGATTTCCTTGAACAGGTGGCGAGCCATCTCTTCGAAAAGATTGATCACATCATCCTGGTCTACGAAACTCATCTCGCAGTCAATCTGTGTAAACTCTGGCTGTCTGTCAGCACGGAGGTCCTCATCACGGAAGCACTTGGCAATCTGGAAGTAGCGGTCGAAACCTGCTACCATCAGGAGCTGCTTCAGGGTCTGAGGGCTCTGAGGAAGTGCATAGAACTGTCCTGGGTTCATACGGGAAGGAACCACGAAGTCGCGGGCACCCTCTGGAGTACTACCGATGAGGATAGGAGTCTCAACCTCCATGAAGTTCTGGCTGTCGAGGAAGTTACGGATGAGGATGCACATACGGTGGCGCAACTCCAGGTTCTTGCGTACGGCTGGGCGACGCAAGTCGAGGTAACGATACTTCATACGGATATCATCACCACCATCAGTATTATCTTCGATAGTGAAAGGAGGAGTCTGGCTCTGAGAGAGCACGTTGAGTTCCTTCACCAGGATTTCGATATCACCGGTATCCATCTTAGGATTCTTGCTCTGTCGCTCGCTTACTGTACCCTTGATCTGGATGCAGTATTCACGACCCAGCTTGTTAGCTGCATCGCACAAGTCCTTGTTATCGGCCTCATTGAAGACCAACTGTGTGATACCATAACGGTCGCGCAAGTCAACGAATGTCATACCACCCATCTTTCTTGTGCGCTGTACCCATCCGGCAAGAGTTACCTCTTTGCCTGCATCAGAGAGGCGAAGCTCTCCACAAGTATTACTTCTGTACATACCTTTATATTATATATAATTATTTACTACAATGTGCAAAGTTACGACAAAAAGAGGAGAAAACAAAAAAAAATCGCAAAAATAT
>USQD01000243.1 GCA_900556795.1 uncultured Prevotella sp.
ACGAATAATAATAATTAAAATATAATCGGAGGTTAAGATTATGATGTACAGAAATTCTTGGATACCAGAGGTATTTAACGGACTCTTCAACGAGGGTAATATGCAGAAGGCTAACACTACAGCCCCAGCCATCAACGTAAAGGAGTCTTTGACAAAATATACAGTAGAACTTGCAGCTCCAGGAATGCGCAAGGACGACTTTGAGGTAAATCTCAATGAGAACGGTGATCTCCATATCAAGATGGAGAACAAGCACCAGCCTGAACAGGAAGAGCACGTATACTTGCGTCGCGAGTTCTCTTACGCTAAGTTTGAGCAGACTCTAATTCTCCCAGACGATGTCAACAAGGAGAAGATTTCTGCCAGCGTAGCTGACGGTGTGCTCACCATCCAGTTGCCTAAGATGCAGCAGGAAGAGCAGAAGGTTGCTCGACAGATTACTGTGGGCTAACACTCTCAGCTAGGTTTCAGTTTAGGCTTAGATTTCCATCTAAGCCAAACTCCATTAGTTTGTTTTAGGTTTAGATTAAGTTTATATAAGTTGTTAGTTAGTTAAGATAAAACAGATTGTTAGTTTGTTCAGATAAAATAGGTTGTTAATTCATAAGACATAAATAGGTTGTTAGTTGATAAAAAGATTGTTAGATTAGGTTTTTAGGTAGATAAGTTTTGGTTTAACAATAAATTTCGTCCCAAGTGCTAGTGATAGTACTTGGGATTTTTTTGCAGATATTATCATCATTTATTGAAGATATTTTCATAAATATTTGGCAGATAGGAAGAAAAGTTGTAATTTTGCAGCCGTTTTCGCACCAATGGATAGTTCCCATACGTGCAATTATTAACTCGAGTGCTTGGTAAACCTCGTAAAAAACAAGAAAATGAACAAGAAAAAGACTCAAGTGAGCGTGCTGTTTATGCTTTTCAGCATTCTCTTCTGCGTTTGTCTCATTGCAGCAAACGTACTCGAAACAAAGCAAATCGCCTTCGGGCCAGTTTCCCTAACCGGTGGTCTCATCGTATTCCCAGTGAGCTACATCATCAATGATGTGGTATGCGAAGTATGGGGTTATCAAAAGGCACGTCTGCTGATATGGACAGGCTTCGCCATGAACTTCTTCTTCGTAGCACTCGGAGCCATCTGCGATGTCATCCCTGCCGCACCTTACTGGACCAACGATGCCGGCTTCCATGCCATTTTCGGTTTGGCTCCCCGCATTGCAGCAGCATCATTCGTTGCCTTCATCATCGGTTCGTTTGCCAATGCATACGTCATGAGTGTGATGAAGATTCGCGATGGTGGCAAGCATTTCTCGGCACGTGCCATCCTGAGTACCATTGCCGGTGAAAGTTGCGACAGCCTCATCTTCTTCCCATTGGCATTGGGAGGTGTGGTTCCTACATCAGAGTTGCCTTGGCTGATGCTCTGGCAAGTTATCCTGAAGACGGCTTACGAGATTGTGGTATTGCCTATCACCATCCGTGTAGTAAAAGCCATCAAAAAGCATGAGGGAGAAGACGTCTACGACGAGAACATCTCCTACAACGTATTCAAAGTGTTTAGCCTCGGCTAAGCACTTTCATTTTTTAAGTAGAATAGAACATAGAAGCATTTAACAGAAAACAATATGACAGACAGAAAAGAAGATGGTTTGCAGGCTCTCGGAGCCAAGACCGAATACAGAATGGATTATGCGCCTGAGGTATTGGAGACCTTTGTCAACAAGCACCCTGGCAACGATTACTGGGTACGTTTCAACTGCCCTGAGTTCACATCCCTCTGCCCTATCACAGGTCAGCCTGACTTTGCAGAGATTCGCATCAGCTATATCCCTGATGTAAAGATGGTAGAGAGCAAGAGTTTGAAACTTTATCTCTTCAGCTTCCGCAATCACGGTGATTTCCACGAAGACTGCGTGAACATCATCATGAAGGACCTCATTAAGCTGATGGATCCTAAGTATATCGAAGTAACCGGTATCTTTACCCCACGCGGCGGCATCAGCATCTGGCCATACGCTAACTATGGCAAGCCGGGAACCAAATATGAAAAACTGGCTGAGCAGCGCTTCGCTACCCACGAATAAATATGATTAGCCAATCATATGTAGGTATAGCTTACGCCAGGTAAAATAGAAAAACGGGGACTGCCTAGAAAGTTGCCTACGCGAGCAAGCCTGCCCCAAAAACATGCCGGGCCATCTTTTTGAAGATGCGCCCGGCATGTTTTTTCTTTCATCCGATAGCGATTTCAAAAAAATATCCGTATCTTTGCAGCAGTTTTTAAAAACAAGGAAAAATGAAAAAAGCAATATTCTCTTTGCTCCTTATGACAGCGTCGGTCATCGGAGCCAGTGCTCAGGGCAACGCAACAGCCCAGAACCCACAGGATGTGGACGTACTCTATGCCAAGAATCTCCTGGCTGTAGGAACAGAGGCCCCAGCCTTCCCTGCTCTCAAGAAGGGAACATGGACAGTATTGGACTTCTGGGCTACCTGGTGCCCTGATTGCCGCAGAGAGATTCCTACCGTCAAGGAGATGTTCCAGAAGTACGGCACCCGTGCCAAGTTCATCGGCGTATCCATGGATACCGACAAGCAGAAACTCGACAACTACACTCAGGCAAACGGTGTGGAATGGGAGCAGTACAGCGAGTTCAAGAAGTGGAAGGAAACCCAGATTTCCAAGGATTACAAGATTTCCTGGCTTCCTACCATGTACCTCATCAACCCGGAGGGCAAGGTTGTTTATACCACCGTACTCGCTGAGCGCATGGCAAAGAAGCTGGCAGAAATCTTCCCTGAGAAGTAAAGGCATCAGAATCGGGATATCCCAAAAGTTTGACGCACAAGATCTGTGCCTCAAACTTTTTTTTATAGACTGATAATAAGTCTGTTTGGCTGTGGCGATACCTACTGCTATTATCCAGGAAACCGCTCCTCTGTCCGCCTTTGTTAGATCGGAAGAGCACACGTCTGAACTCCAGTCACGTTTCGGAATCTCGTATGCCGTCTTCTGCTTGAAAA
>USQD01000244.1 GCA_900556795.1 uncultured Prevotella sp.
GATTTTGGATGGTTGAATATTTGCTCAGGAGTTCCATCTTCCGTGATATAGCCGTCACTGAAGAAGAGAACACGGTTTGCCACTTCTCTTGCAAACCCCATCTCATGCGTCACCACCACCATGGTCATTCCCTCGGCAGCAACATCTTTCATCAGCTGCAACACTTCTCCCACCATCTCCGGGTCCAGTGCCGAAGTCGGCTCATCGAAGAGGAGCACCTCGGGATTCATCGCCAGGGCACGGGCAATCGCCACACGCTGCTTCTGTCCACCCGAAAGACTGTCGGGATAGCTGTCTGCCTTGTCCAGCAGTCCGATACGGGTCAGGAGTTCCGTTGCCTTCTCATCGGCTTCTTCCCTTGTCATCTTGCCCAATTCTACCGGAGCCAGCATGATATTGCGGCGAATGGTTATATTAGGGAAGAGATTGAACTGCTGGAACACCATGCCCACTCTCTGGCGCATCTTGTTGATGTCTACATCCCAGGAAGTGATATCCATACCGTCGATATAGATTTTACCTTTGGTAGGTTCCTCCAGCAGATTGATGGAGCGCAGGAAAGTACTCTTTCCGCAACCCGATGGACCGATAATGGCTACAACCTCGCCTTTCTTCACCGAGGTTGTTATGCCTTTCAGTACCTCGTTGTCGCCGAAGCGTTTACGAAGTCCTTCTATCTTGATTATTTCGTTCATTTTATTCATTGTTTTATCTTTCACTCTTTCTCAGCCGTTTCTCCAGCTTTCTCACGCCTGCATTCAGTCCGAGAACGAGGATGAGATAGAGGCAGGCTACTACGCCCAATGGCATCATTGCCTCGTAGGTGATGCTTCGGATGATGTCAGAACCCTTGGTCAAGTCTACCAGTCCGATATAACCGCTGATAGAGGTTTCCTTGAGCAGAGTGATGAGCTCGTTACCCATTGCCGGGAGCACATTCTTGAAGGCTTGCGGCAGGATGATGAGGCGCATGGTCTTTCCATACGAGAGACCGAGACTTCTGCCCGCTTCCATCTGGCCTTCATCCACCGACATGATGCCCGAACGGATTACCTCTGCAATATAGGCTGCCGAGTTCAAGCCGAAGGCGATGACAGCCACGAAGATCTTATTGACATCTGCCGACGCAAAGACCACGTAATAGATGATGAGCAACTGTACCATCGTTGGCGTGCCACGCATGATGGTGAGATACAGCTGACAGAGCATATTCGGAATCCTCCAGCCGCCTCTACGCTCATGACGTGCTCTTACGATGGCTATCATCGTACCCAATATCACGGAAAGGATGATGGCAAAGAAGGTGATGATGAGAGTATTGCCCAAGCCCTGCAACAGATACTGATAACGGTTGTCATCCATGAAGCAGGATTTAAACTTATCTATCATTCCCGGCTGATTGCCGGCAGCTTTCACGTCTCCGGAATTCACCATGATGACCTGTCTGACATCGGCGTAGGAATCCGTAAATCCGATATTCTTCTCCCGTTCAGGAGTCACCGTGATACCTGCGATTCCCGCATCAGCCTTACCAGCCTGCACTGAGGTGATGATGGCATCAAACTCCATATCGAGAATCTCCACATCCACGCCCATCACATCGCCGATAGCATTCGCCACATCCACGTCGATGCCCACAATCTTACCATTCTGGTAATACTCGAAAGGCTCGAAAGTAGCGTTGGTGGCAAAGCGCAGACTCTTCTTCAGTCCCAGATGCTTCAGCGCTTCCGGTCCCACTTTCTTCACTTCCGAAGTCTTGGGCGTATAAGCCACGGCAATGCCCCTTTCCAGATGGCGGTTTACGATAGAGTCGATAACGCCATTCGCTTTCAGGATACGGATGGCATTATTGATGGACTGCTTCAACTCTGCATGATCCTTAGCCACACAGATAGCGAACGAAGACGCGTCGAAGGTCTCAGGCAGGATATTGAGCGATGGATTCACCCGCTTGAAAGCCTTGGCAGGCGCCTCATCGGTCACCATACAGTCTATCTTTCCCTGCAGGAGAGCCTGGATGGCATCGGCACCCTTGTTGTACCGTTCCACCTTGGTGCCATCTCCTTTCTTTTCCAACTCGGTGGCAAGTCCGTCACTCGTGGTACCGAGCTGCACACCTATCACAGCCCCCTTCAGGTCTGCCTTTGTCTTCAACTGCTTTCGGGTTTCTGAAGATTCTGAACCGCATGCTGCCAGGAACAGACAGAGAAGCATCGCCCAGAAACTCAGTCGAAGACATCTTAAATTTCTATATTTCATTATTTCTGTATCTACTTATAACTGCTTCATATACTCAGCGCACATCTCTGCGCATCTCTCACCGTCTACGCCAGCCGATACGATTCCCCCAGCATATCCTGCGCCTTCACCGCATGGGAAGAGTCCCTGGATGCGTACATGCTGCAGGGTTTCGCGGTCGCGGATGATGCGGACAGGCGATGAGGTTCTCGTCTCCATCGCTATCAGTGTAGCCTCGTTGGTCAGGAAGCCATGCGCATTCTTGCCGAAAGTCCTGAAACCTTCCTGCAGACGCTTGCTCACGAACGAAGGCATCCAGAAATGCAGCGGACTGCTGATGATACCCGGAGCATAGCTGCTCTTTGGCAGGTCGTAGCTCAGACGGTTGTTCACGAAGTCGGCCATACGCTGGGCTGGTGCCGTCTGCTTCATGTTGCCCTGTTGCCAGCATTGCTTTTCCACGATTTCCTGGAAGTACATCATCTGGAGTGAAGAGTGAGGAGTGAAGAGTGAAGAATTCTCCTGTGCCTTCATTTCCTGCTGTTCGATGACAGCCTGATGCTCCTTCACGAACTGCGCCACATCCTCGGGATGAGTTTCCACCACCATGCCCGAATTGCTCCAGGCAGTGCCACGGTTACTAGGACTCATACCGTTCACCACGAGCTGTTCCGGTCCGGTAGCAGCCGGAATCACAAAACCGCCCGGACACATACAGAAGCTATAGACACCTCTGCCATCTACCTGAGTAACAAA
>USQD01000245.1 GCA_900556795.1 uncultured Prevotella sp.
CTTTTGTGATATTGCACAATCTTGACCCCGACTGAGTTGTGCCTTTTCTTTTCCTCGATGCATTGAATGATCAAGTCTGGATTGGCAGATTTAGCCGTTGGAGTCTTGTCAAAGTTCTGAATATAGGCGGCATTGGTCAGAAAGAGAATGTCGGAACCTACCGGTATTTTCTGCATTACCTTCACCATGAGGGTTAGCATCATGCGGAACTCTGTGGTGTGCAAGTCGCTGATTACATCACGGCAGATGATATTGCTGTTATGCTCAATTACTACGGCAGCACCACCAGCTCGCTCTTTATGACCATAATCACATGAGCCACCTATCCAAACGTAATATGTAGAAGTATCTTGTGTCATAATCGTTCTCTTGATTTCTGTACAAAAGTACCACAAATATTTCTAAGTGTGGTAGTTTTGTACGGGATATAGAAAGGCTCTTTCTCCAATGCATGGTTATTTGCCTATTCCTAATTTTTCCTTTTATTTTATCTTCAATGTCCTCAGATATTCCTTCTGCTCGGGCGTGATTCTGTAGCTCTCTATGGCCTTCTGGATGGTCTTGTTGTGCGTCCAGGGTGCAAGGCGGTGTTGCTCGATGTAGGGAATCGCCCGGTCCCATTGCTTGGCAAGGGCGGTGGCAAAGAACCAGGCAACCATCATCTTTACGTAATACTCTTCGCTCCTTAC
This sequence comes from uncultured Prevotella sp., assembly GCA_900556795.1. Taxonomy (GTDB): domain Bacteria; phylum Bacteroidota; class Bacteroidia; order Bacteroidales; family Bacteroidaceae; genus Prevotella. The sequence goes on from USQD01000245.1 coordinate 690, forward strand.
TGATGCAGGAATTTCAAGATATTTTGCCTTGAAGTCTTTGTCCAGGTAATGAGACATAAGCGCCTCTATTCCAAAGCGACAAGTATAGATATGTGATGATTTACTCCAAGTCTTGATCTTCGCCAATAGTTCCTTCTTGTGTTTGGCAAACACCTTCGGAGACATGATGTCGCAAACAGCCCAGTTATCCACGAATGGCAGAAATCTGTCTGTAAGACGGATGCATTCTTCGTAGTCCTTCACCTCGGAGATGAGGAGTCCGTGAAGCATGTTCTCATCGTAGTATTCGTGAGGAAGCTGCTGAAGAAAATCCTTGCATTCTGCCTCCTTTGTAAATTCTTTTGCGAACTTGCGAAGCACAGGAACACGAATGCCTATGAAACTCTCCACAGGCACTCCCGGTGTCAGTTTGGCTTGGAAAGCAGCATACTGCTTATCCTGCATGGCGAACAGTCTTTCTTGAAGTGAAGTCATAAATTCTTTGTTTTATAATGCAACATAGAAGGAGCAATTGCCTCTTTATTCAATTCTGCCATATTTCATTTCCACGCCTTCCTTATCATACTGCTTGCGTTTTCCGGTTGGAGGCTCAGTAAGCGTGACGCGAACTACGGCCGTGCGTGATAGAGAACGGGCGATGCTCTGGTCGAAAGCATCCATGTGTTGAGGAAGAAAATGCTCACAGATTAGTCGGAGACCATGAATCTTCTCTGCATCCTCAGTCACGATTTCTGCCTTGCCGAATGCGATGGCTGATTTGTATTGCAGGGTGAAACTGCCGTCCTTTGGACCAACCGTAGGCGCACAACGGGTTACGGCTGAAAGGCAGACATCGGGATGAGTCTTGATGGCCTCCAGTTTCTTGCCTTCCAAGGCACCATGAAAATACCAATTCACATCATCATCTGATGCGAGCGATAGCGGTAAACCATAAGGTTTGCCGTCTTCGTCAATAAAACTTACAGTTATATACGGAGCCTTGTGCATTACTTCCAATGCCCACCCACTATCCATTGCTCTTGATTCCTTTCTCATTTTTATCCAATTAATTTGATGATTTGTTTATCCGAAGCATCAGGCAGGATTTCTTTCAGATGTTCGAAAATCCTCTGATAAGACTCTTCGGGAGTACGGTTGCATTGGCAAGACTCCCTGCCATAGAGATCTTCGGGAGTGTTGAGCAGCGACCATCCCCAACCATATTCATGATTATGCTTGTCACGAGGATATATGAAATTCTCGGTCACAATGTAAGTAGCCATTTCCAATCGGGTAAGATACCCGTCAAACTTGCTTCTCATTCCTTTACCAGTGAAACCGCAAGCTGTTCGTAATTCCCTTGTAATGAGACTTCCAGAATATTGTAGTGTGCTAAGGATAGCTCCTTCAATAGACTCTTCTTCTGGACGAGGGTTTTTGCTTCTTCTGTAGTTGCAGAAATCTGGCCACCATTCCTGGCTGATAAATCCTGCTTTCTTATTGAAAAACTTTCCGTACATACAGGGCATTTCAGTCACAATCTCGCCCTTCCATTTCCAAAGTGGCCAATCCCAACCTCCTTCAGGAAATGTCACATATCGACAATCTTCATCCACAATCTCCTCGGCTGAGAATCCATTTATGCCGCTGTCAAGGAGAGGCAAGAAACCAATCTCTTGGATTAGCTCTATCAAGCCATTAGCTGAATATATCTCTGGGAACGTCATATCTTTAGTTTTTCATTGCATTACTCCATGAACCGAATCATCTCCTCTCGTCTTGGCTTTGCCTTAGGCGTTTCATCCGGATAACCAAGGGCAATGCAGTAGAGAAGTTCGTAACCTTCGGAGAATGCCATTCGGTCAAGGAAAGGCTTTGCCGATGGAGAGTCCTTGATCCAACGAGCTGAGCTGCCGAGGCAACATGAACCGATTCCTTTTGCCCATGCGGAGAGGATGATATTCTCGCCAAGCAATCCACAATCCACTTGCGCCATGTCGTATTGCGTGTCGTAAGCGATGCAGAGGACGCAAGGGGCATTTACAAAGATATTCTTGAAACCTTCCCGCTCCGCAATCTTTGGATTATCCTTCACCACGGCTTTCGTAATCGAGTCGATAAGGGCAGGAGAATCTATCACCCTGATTTCGTATGATTGCTTATTCATGCCGTTTGGCGCATAGATGCCGCATTTCAGAATCTCGTTCAATGTCTCACGGTTGATGGCAGAATCCTTGTAAGCACGGATGCTTCTGCGACTCATCATCAAATCGGTTACCACACTTGCAGAGTCAACGCTGGTCGTTGCTTCCGACTGTCTGTTCTCATT
>USQD01000246.1 GCA_900556795.1 uncultured Prevotella sp.
TTAGAATTTCTAAAAGATTTTGATATTATGGTTTTTATATAGAATCATGATTAATTGGTTTTCGGGAATGGTGCGTAGTGATTACGCGCCATTCTATTTTAAAAGACTAGCATCCTTTTCTGTAAACTGGAACCTGGCAATCCTTCATAATATAATAAGGTGACTGACAATAAATGATAAATCTAAAAATAATTGTAACAATGAACACAAAGAAATTGTTAATATCACTTGCTATGGCTATGCTGTCAATGGCGGGGCTGGCTGCCGATAATCTGCCGGCACTCCGTGTGGAGGGTAAGAATCTGGTAGATGCCAATGGTAAAACTGTGGTTCTTCATGGTGTGATGGATACGCCAAACCGCTACTTCAACGGTTGGAGATGGCAGCAGTGGAAGGCTGATTATTCTGAAGCCGACATTCAGCCTTGCTTGGAATATTTCTCTAAGCAGTTTTCTGCCATCACCGACAAGAAACACGGATTGTTCGAAGAATGTTGCGGCTATGCCTGTATGAACTGGTATAAAGAGTGGTATTTGAAACAAAATACAACAGGAATTAAACAATTAGAAACCCAAGCAGACGTGGTTTCCACCTTATATTATAATATAGAAGGAAAAGAAGTTGAAAAGCCAACTGCAGGTGTTTATATAATAAAACAACTGTTAAGTAATGGAAAAATACGTTCTCGCAAGGTTTTTCTAAAATGATAAACTTTCTGTTACACCACGCAAAGTATGTTTCGAAAGAAATCCATACCTTTGCCGCCGTGAATAAACAGTTTTTGTGCACGCCTAAATTTTTAAAGCATAAATCAAAAATGAATAGAACATGATTGAACAAGTGTTAACAATGAAACGGACAGCAGCCTTATGCTTGGTGGGAGCTTTCTGCAGCCTGAATGCTCAGGCACAGAAGATCCAGGTCAAGGGTAATCTTGTTGACGGTACAGGTGAGCCTCTGATAGGTGCCACTGTAAAAGTGAAAGGTAATGCCAGCATCGGTGCGGTCACCGACTTAGATGGTAATTTCAGTATCAGTGTTCCTTCAGAGAATTCTATCCTCGTATTTACATACGTAGGTATGAAGACCAAGGAAGTAAAGATTGGTACGAAGAGAGAGTTGAAACTTACTCTTGAAGACGACAACGCCATTGGCGAAGTTGTAGTCGTTGGTTATGGTCAGCAAAAGAAGGCATCTGTCGTAGGTGCCATTACCCAGACCACAGGTAAGGTGCTGGAACGCGCAGGTGGTGTATCTGATATTGGTTCTGCCCTGACAGGTAATCTGCCTGGTGTGATTACATCATCTTCATCAGGTATGCCTGGTGATGAGGATCCTAAGATTGTGATTCGTGGTGTGAGCTCCTGGAACTCTTCCGACCCTCTCATTCTTGTGGATGGTATCGAGCGCCCTATGTCGAGTGTGGATATCCATTCCGTACAGTCTATCTCTGTATTGAAGGATGCTTCTGCCACTGCCGTGTATGGTGTGAAGGGTGCGAATGGTGTTATCCTGATTACCACCAAGCGTGGTACGGAAGGCAAGGCCAAGATTTCAGCCAGTGCAAGCACTGCTATCAAGCTGGTGTCTAAGTTGCCTGAGACCTACGGTTCTGCCGATGCGCTCTATTATGCGAACCAGGCAATCAAGCATGAGTTGGGACTCTCACCTTCAAGCTGGGGTGACATCCGCTCTACCGACTTCATCAACAAATATAATGCTCCTGCAGGCAGTATTGATCCGGAGACCGGATTCCTGATGAGCGAGCGTTATCCTGATGTAGATTGGCAGAAGGAACTCTTCAAGGACTACGCCATGTCTTACAATGCCAATGTGAATATCGCTGGTGGTACCAAGGCAGTGAAGTATTATGCAGCCATCGACTATCAGCACGAGGGTGACCTCTTCCGCGAGTGGAATAACAATCGTGGTTATACCAGTGGTTACGGATTCAACCGTATCAACGTTCGTTCCAATCTCGACTTCCAGCTCACCAAGACTACCACGCTGAAGGCAAACCTTTCGGGTAGCCATGGTATCCGCAAGTCACCTTATGGCTTGGAGAAAGGTTCATGGGCTGAGAGCCAGCTCTGGCAGGCAGCTTACTCAGCACCTCATGATAACTTCCTGCCACAGTATAGCGATGGTGTTTGGGGCTATTTCCCTAAAGATGAGCAAGGCTCTCCTAACTCTGTGACCCAGCTTGCACTTCATGGTGAGCAGTCAACCACCACAACCCGTATCAACACCGACTTTACGCTCGAGCAGGATCTTTCCTTTATTACTAAGGGATTGAAGGCATCTGCCATCGTATCTTGGGATAACGTGTTTGTGGAGGCAAGCCGAGGTATCGACGACCTCAACCATGCAGCCCAGTATAAGTATATCGACCCTGTAACGGGTGTGGTAACCTATAAGGAGAAGCCAGGCGGTAAAAATAACTTTGATTTTGTGGAGACCATCGCATGGAAGACTGATGCAGGTAAGCTCAACAACGATCTTACCCAGCGTAACCTCTTCTATCAGGCACAGCTCTATTGGGGACGCAAGTTCGGCAAGCACGATGTAACCGCCATGGGCGTGTTCAACCGCTCAGAGCGTGCTACAGGTTCTCAGTTTACCAACTACCGTGAGGACTGGGCATTCCGTACCACCTATAATTATGACGATCGCTACATGTTCGAGTATAACGGTGCCTACAACGGTTCGGAGAAGTTCTCCAAGGACAATCGTTTCGCCTTCTTCAATTCAGGTGCTATCGGTTGGAACGTAGCCAACGAGAAATGGTTCAAGCCAGTGACAGAAACAAAGGTATTCGGCAGAAACCTGGTTGATATCCTCAAGTTCCGCTACTCTTATGGAGAGATTGGTGAGGATAATGTATGGGAACGCTGGCTCTACCAGACCACTTGGGCTTACGGTGGCAAGACCCATCTTGATTCAACCAACCCAAACAACGAATCCATTTACACCTGG
>USQD01000247.1 GCA_900556795.1 uncultured Prevotella sp.
ATTATGCAGGAGGGCAGATGCTTTCCTGGTGGAATCTTAAAAGTAGACAGCTTTGTAAACCATCAGATGGACCCTATCCTGATGATGGACCTGGCTAAGGAATTCGTGCGCCTTTTCAAGGACATCAAGTACAACAAGATTATTACTATCGAGGCTTCGGGCATCGCTCCTGCCATCATGGTGGGGTATCTGACCACTCTTCCTGTTGTCTTCGTCAAGAAAAAGCAGCCTAAGACTATGGAGGGTATGATTACCTCAGTGGTTCACTCTTTTACTAAGGACCGTGACTATACGGTTTGCGTGAGCAACAGCTACCTGACTCCAGACGATCATGTTATCTTCATCGACGACTTCCTCGCCAACGGTAACGCTTCCAAGGGTGTGATGGACCTTTGCGAGAAGGCTGGCGCCAAGATCGAGGCGATGGGTTTCATCATCGAGAAGGCTTTCCAGCATGGTGGTGACTTCCTGCGCAAGGAGGGAATCCGTTATGAGGCTCTCGCTACTGTAGAGAGCCTGGATGATTGCAAGATTGTCTTGAAGTAAGAGAATCGGCTGAAATCAAGCATCTTTTTTTATCCTATGATATTCATTCTGATATGAAGATAAGATTTTGTTTATTGAACGCCTTGCTTTGTATGGCATTGTCTTCTATGGCAGTGCCTGCAAAGCGAGGCGTTTGGCGTTTGATGACTTTGACTGATGGAACTGAGGTTCGTGTACAGTTAGTGGGCGATGAATTCATGCATTATTATGTTTCGGAAGACGGAACCAAGTATGTCATGGATGCAACAACAGGACAGGGAAATCGATTGGATTCTACTGCTTCCTTGTCTCGCGTGAAGAAAGCGGCAGCCCGTCGTGCAAAGGTTCAATCTCGACAGAAACTTCATCTTCAAAAGGCGAAAGCAAAACAGAATAGTTTCCGAGGAACCAGGAAGGGACTTGTCATTTTAGCCGAATTCTCCGATCGTAAGTTCCAGAGTGGGCATGATCTGACATTGTATAAGCAGATAGTCAATGGCGATAATTACAAGGAAAATGGCTTCCGTGGCAGTGTGAAGGATTATTTCTGTACCCAAAGTATGGGACAGTTCGAACTGAATTTCGACGTGGTTGGTATCTGCCCTCTGCAGAATGCCACTGCTTATTATGGCGCAAATAGTACTGACGGTGAAGATTTGCGTGCGGGTGCAATGATTGCTGAGGCTTGCCTTTGGGCGAAGCAGCAGGGAGTTGACTTCTCCAAATATGATTGGGATAATGATGGCGAAGTGGAACAGGTCTTTGTTCTCTATGCCGGTAAAGGCGAGGCCAATGGTGGTGCAGCTTCTACCATTTGGCCTCACATGTATGCTTTGTCATTGTCAGATTATGGCAAAGTGTTGCAGTTTGATGGGGTTAAGGTGGATACTTACGCCTGCAGCAGTGAATTGAATGGTCTGAACAAACTCGATGGAATCGGTACTTTCTGCCATGAATTCTCTCACTGTCTGGATTTGCCCGATCTTTATGATACCAGTTATACCGGATGGTTTGGATTGGGTGAATTTGACCTGATGGATAGTGGCAGTTACAATGGAGACGGAAAATGGCCTGCTGGGTATTCGGCTTATGAGAAAGCAAGCTGTGGTTGGATTACTCTTCATGACTTGACGGATATAGAAGAGGAGACAAAGGTGGCTGATGTCATGGCGATGAGTCTAGGAGGAGATGCTTATATCATCAGAAATAAGGCACATGAAGACGAGTGTTACATCATTGAAAACCGACAGAAGTCAGGATGGGATACAGAACTTCCAGGAGCGGGAGTCATGATTACTCATGTAGATTATGATGCTGATGTCTGGTATTATAATGTACTGAACTCGAATAGTGAATATTATGACGAAGCCAATCAGAAATTTGTGAATGACCATCCTCGTCTTACCATCTTCAGAGCCGGCAAGTCGACCTATTTGGATGGTTCGGCAAGTGATCTCTATCCTTATCTGTCTAATAGTAGTCTTACGGCTACATCCCAACCGGCTTCCACCTTATATAATAAGAATGCTGACGGTACTAAGTATATGCATCTTGACATCAAGAATATCACCATTGCAAGTGATGGTTCGGCATCGTTTACGGTGAGTAAGGCTGAGCGCTCTGACGATCAGAAGCCTGATACACCGGTACAGCCTTCAGGCTCTACTTTATTATATGAATCGTTTGACAAGTGTCATGGTACAGGTGGAAACGATAACCTGTGGAAAGGTAGTATTGCTGGAACTCAAGTGTTGGATGAGGACTTGGATAATGGTGGATGGACCAGTACAGGAACTGTTTGCGAAGCCAACGGCTGCGTAAGACTCGGAAAATCGGGAGTTGCCGGAAATATCACCACGCCAACTTTTTCGGTGAAAGGTTCTGCGATACTTTCATTCAAAGCTGCGGCATGGGATGAAAAAAGTGATGCCACCAAGTTGTATCTGGAGATAACTGATGTGAATAATGGTACTAGACAGATGGCGGTTATCCGCAAGTCAGAACTGTCTAAGTATTTTGTACCTCTCAAGAAGGGAGAATGGACTCTGTTGGGGGCTTCTGTTTACGCAACAGGCGAGGTGAAGGTTAGCTTCACAGCTGATAAGGGCCGTTTCTTTCTGGATGAAGTAAAGGTAACAGACAATACGGTGGATGGCATAGCAGAGGTGACTATGCCTCAACAGTCTGACATTGAAGGCTATTATACCCTGGATGGAATCAGGCTCTCAAAGCCTCAGCAGGGTATGAACATTATTCGACAGAAAGATGGGCGGGTAAGGAAAGTCATGATTTATTAGGGTAGAACCTGGCATGGTTATAAAGCGTAAGAAAAGTGTAGAGGTATTTTGTGCTATTACACTTTTCTTTCGCTTTTTTATGTAAAAATGATGGGATTGTTTTGGTATTTCAATAAAAATATTTAATTTT
>USQD01000248.1 GCA_900556795.1 uncultured Prevotella sp.
AGCATTTTTCTTTCCGTATCTCGCAGAAAAACCTTAAATTTGCAGTGTTTTTGAAGTTTCAACTAATTAAATATTATAAAAGAATTATGGAAAAAAGTGCATTGCAGATTGCAAGAGCGGCTTATCAGCCAAAGTTGCCTAAGGCTCTTCAGGGTCCAGTAAAGGCTGTTGAAGGTGAGGCTACTCAGTCAGTAGGTAACCAGGAAGAAATCAAGGCTCTCTTCCCTAACACATACGGTATGCCTGTCATTACTTTCGAGGCTGGCGAGGCTCAGGAACTCCCTGCTTTCAACGTAGGTGTAATCCTTTCTGGTGGTCAGGCTCCTGGCGGTCACAACGTGATCTCTGGTCTCTTCGACGGTGTGAAGTCTCTCAACCCAGCTAACAAGCTCTATGGCTTCATCCTCGGTCCTGGCGGTCTCGTTGATCACAACTATATGGAGATTACTTCTGAGCTCATGGACGAGTACCGTAACACTGGTGGTTTCGATATCATCGGTTCTGGCCGTACAAAGCTGGAGAAGGAAGATCAGTTTGAGAAGGGTATCGAGATTCTCCGTGAGCTCGGTATCAAGGCACTCGTTATCATCGGTGGTGACGACTCTAACACCAACGCCTGCGTTCTCGCTGAGTACTATGCTGCCAAGAAGTATGGCGTTCAGGTAATCGGTTGCCCTAAGACTATCGACGGTGACTTGAAGAACGAGCAGATCGAGACTTCTTTCGGTTTCGATACAGCCTGCAAGACATACTCTGAGCTCATCGGTAACATCGAGCGCGACTGTAACTCTGCACGCAAGTACTGGCACTTCATCAAGTTGATGGGTCGTTCTGCTTCTCACATCGCTCTTGAGTGCGCACTCCAGACTCAGCCAAACATCTGCTTGATTTCTGAGGAGGTAGAGGCTAAGGAGATGTCATTGGATGATGTTGTAACATACATCGCTACAGCTGTGGCTAACCGTGCTGCTGAGGGCAACAACTTCGGTACAGTTCTCATCCCAGAGGGCTTGATCGAGTTCATCCCAGCTATCAAGAAGCTCATCGCAGAGTTGAACGAGGTTCTTACAGATCCTGCTACAGGCGAGAGCCGTGAGTTTGCCAGCGCTGAGGAGCAGATTGCATTCGTTAAGGGTGCCATCGCTAAGGATAACCTCGCTGTATTGGAGTCTTTGCCAGCAGACGTAGCTCGCCAGCTCTGCCTCGACCGTGACCCTCACGGAAACGTACAGGTTTCTCTCATCGAGACTGAGAAGTTGCTCTCTCGCATGGTAGCTGAGAAGTTGGCTGCTTGGAAGAAGGAGGGTAAGTTCGTTGGTAAGTTCTCAGCTCAGCACCACTTCTTCGGTTACGAGGGACGTTGCGCAGCTCCTTCTAACTACGATGCAGACTACTGCTATTCACTCGGTTTCAACGCTTCTCGCCTCATCGCTAACGGCAAAACTGGCTACATGTCAGTTATCAAGAACACAACAGCTCCTGCAGCAGAGTGGATTGCAGGTGGTGTGCCTATCACAATGATGATGAACATCGAGCGTCGTAACGGTGCCAACAAGCCTGTTATCCGCAAGGCTCTCGTAGAGCTCGATGGTGCTCCATTCAAGTTCTTCGCTTCTAAGCGTGAGCAGTGGGCTAAGGAGACAGCTTATGTATATCCAGGTCCTATCCAGTACTGGGGTCCATCTGAGGTTTGCGATCAGACCACAAAGACTCTCCAGTTGGAGCAGGCTAAGTAAGAAATATGTTTCTGATGATTCAGAAATATAAGATTCTTATATAGGTGCTAGATTCTTCTAGCCGACCTTTAGGGGAGGAGATGTCTTGCCGTAGGCTGTATAGCCATGCATGCACCTCCTCCCTCTTTTTTATATATAATTCATTATCATGGTAAACAAGCAAACTAACAACAACAAACGTGGTGGAGTGAAGAAAACTTCTTCTTCCCCGGTGAGAACCACGGCGAAGCGACCTGCTCGTAGACGTAGGTCTAGGCGCTCGTCGGGGTTTTGGAGCCGTTATCCCCGTTGGGCTTGGTGGCTTGGTGGAATAGCAATTGTTGTTCTGTATGTGTTTTTGTTTTACCATTTTTTTGTAGGTCCTACTGGTTTTAGATGGCGTGCACTTTATGGTGATGAGGTTTATCCTGAAGGATATGAAATTCATGGCATAGATATATCTCATTATCAGGGAGAAATAGATTGGGAACAACTTAAGAATGCAATGATTAAGGGATGCCCTGTGCGTTTTGTTATCATCAAGAGTACTGAGGGATCCAGCAGGTTGGATGAGAATTTCCGTTCTAATTTCAATCAGGCTCGCGACTTTGGGTTTATCCGTGGTGTCTACCATTTTTGGAGCAATAAATCTACAGCTCGTGAACAGGCTTATTATTTCTTGCAGCAAGTGCATCTTACCGATGGAGATTTACCGCCAGTGCTTGATATCGAACACAAGCCGGAAGACAAGAGTGTGGAGGATTTTCAGCGCGATGTCCTTACGTGGTTGCATATCGTAGAAGACAGGTATCATGTGAAACCTATCATCTATACGTATTATAAGTTTAAGGAACAATACCTGAGTGCGCCGGTTTTTGATGATTATCCTTATTGGATAGCCCATTATTATGTGGATAAGGTGCAATACAAGGGTAAATGGAAATTCTGGCAGCATACGGATGCAGGTAAGTTGCCCGGCATCAAGGGATATGTAGATTTTGATATCTACAATGGAAGTTATTACGACTTGAAGCAATTGTGTATAGGAAGTAATAACAATGAGAAAGTATTTAACGAATGATGGAATGTGTAATGTATAATTTATTATGATGTACTATGGAAAAAAGTACTTTATGAATTATACATTACACATTGAGAGTGTAAACTAAACTGTGTCAAGCTACAATAAAAGTAGTTTAACACAGTTTTTATATTATGGACAACTTAGAAA
>USQD01000249.1 GCA_900556795.1 uncultured Prevotella sp.
AGCAGAAAATTGCATAAAAACTGCTTGCCCGACTCTATCAGATTGTAAAACATAACAGATATTATAGAATAGTTAATATGATAAAGGCTGCATTATTTGACCTGGATGGCGTAGTGTTCGAAACCGAATCACAGTATTCCATCTTCTGGGGTATGATTGGACGTGAATATCATCCGGAAATTCCAGATTTCGAGTACCGCATCAAAGGACAGACATTAGTACAGATTTATGATAAGTACTTCTCTGAAGATTCTGTTTTTGCTCATATCAAAGGTTATACCGATGTAAAGTCAGAACAGGATAAGATTACTACTCGTCTCAATGAATTTGAGAAGAATATGTCGTACCCTTACATCACTGGCTTCGAAGACTTCATCAAAGACTTGAAGCAGAATGGCGTAAAGTGCGCTGTAGTAACGAGTAGCAACGTCCAGAAGATGCAGAATGTCTACAGACAGCACCCGGAATTCAAAGGCTACTTTGACCGTGTATTGACCAGCGAAGACTTCGCCAAGAGCAAACCGAATCCGGACTGCTACCTGAAAGGCGCAGCATGCTTTGATGCCAAGCCGGAAGAGTGCGTAGGACTGGAAGACAGCTTCAACGGCTTGAAGGCAGTACGTGCTGCAGGTGCATTCACCCTCGGACTTTCCACTACCAATTCCAAGGAGTCGATTGAGCCATTTAGCGACTATGTAATTGCCGATTACTCTGGCTTTACATTTGCCGACTTAGTGAAAGTTGTAGAAGAAAACAAGAAGTAATAAATACAGATAAAGATAATATAATAATCATGGGATATTTATCTACTGACAAAAAGAAAATTACAACCAAGACGTTTGCTGAAATGAAAGCAGCAGGCGAGAAGGTTACAATGCTTACAGCTTACGACTTTACGACTGCAGGCATTCTTGATGCCGCTGGCATCGACAGCATCCTGATTGGCGATTCTGCCAGCAATGTAATGGCTGGAAATGCAGATACTTTGCCAATTACTGTTGACCAGATGATTTACCATGCCCGCAGCGTGGCTCGTGCCTGCAAGCATGCCTTCGTGGTATGCGATATGCCTTTCGGCAGCTATCAGATAAGCAAGGAAGAGGCTCTTCGCAATGCTTGCCGCATGATGAAGGAAACAGGAGTAGACGCACTCAAGCTGGAGGGCGGCATCGAAATCGCTGATACTGTCAAGGCTCTGGTAGACGCCGGCATTCCTGTACATGGTCATTTGGGACTCACTCCACAGAGCGTCAACAAGTTTGGCGGTTATGGTATCCGTGCCAAGGATGAGGCTGAGGCTCAGAAGCTCATCAGCGATGCTATCGCTCTTGATAAGGCTGGCGTATTCGCCATTGTTCTGGAAAAGGTTCCTGCTAAATTGGCGGCTGAAGTAACACGACAGGTGAAAGCCGTAACTATCGGTATCGGAGCGGGCAACGGTTGCGACGGACAGGTTCTGGTCTATGCTGATGCTCTTGGTATGACCCAAGGCTTCAAGCCAAAGTTCCTGCGCCACTTCGCCCAGGTAGGCGAGGAGATGCAGAAGGGTGTGAAGGCATACATCGACGCCGTTAAGAGTACAGAATATCCAAGCATAGAGGAGAGCTATTAAGCCTCCTCTCTACATTTTAGCGTCATATAGTTCATAAAGTTTTTGGTTATGGATACACAAAACACGCCCATACATATTAAATTATGGCATCGGGACTTCTGGAGACTTTGTTTTGCCAACCTGCTTCTGATGACGAGTGTCTGCATGCTCATCATTGGCATACCTTATTTTATGGCCATTGAAGGTTATCGTCACTGGCAGATAGGAGTTGTAGTAGGTGCTTACGGATTTGGTTTATTCCTTCTGGGTGGCTTCTGTTCCTATCTGCTGCAACGCTATCGCCGCAACAGAGTATGTCAGGTTTCTATCTGTTGCGTGGCAATCAGTCTCGTTGCACTCTATTATCTGGAGACCTTCTGGAACATCAAGTTCGGCTTTGGAGTTCTTGTAGCAACACGAGTAGTACAGGGCGCATTCTTAGGACTGGCACAAATGGCCCTGACCAGCACGTTGGTAATTGACACTTGCGAGTCTTTCCAGCGCACCGAAGCGAATTATATCACCTCCTGGTTCGCCCGACTATCTATTGCCACGGGACCAATTATAGTTTGGCTTGTTGATGATTTTTCAGACATGCACCTTATCTTCCCGGTAGCTTCTCTGTTGGCCCTTGGAGCTTTCATACTTGTATCACTGGTAAAGTTCCCCTTCAAGGCTCCCTCTGAGCACTTGCCGCTTTTCAGTTACGACCGTTTCTTCCTGCCACAAGGCATCCCGCTGTTCATCAACATTGTACTCATATTGATAGGCGCAGGAATGTATTTTGCCATTCCTCATAACCTGACGGTTTACCTGATGTTTCTGTTAGGACTGCTGATGGCTATTGTTGCAGAGAAATATGTCTTTGCCGATGCCGACTTGAAGAGTCAGGCTCTCGTGGGCTTGGTATTAATGGGAGCAGCCGAATTCATTTCATTAAATGACCAGGACTTTGCCGTAGAGGTGCTTGTGCCCTTACTGCTAGGTATGGGAATAGGTGTGATCGGTAGCAGATTTCTGCTTTTCTACATCAAGCTGGCCAAGCATTGTCAGCGCGGCACCAGTACCAGTTCCTTCTTTCTGGCATGGGAATTTGGGTTATCATTAGGTATTGCGATAGGTTTTATGTTTTTGGAAAATGCTTACAAGCAAGTTCCGGGCGTCAATAACGTCATCTTCAACCCAACCGTTCACGAAGTGCTTGTTCCAGGCATGATATTTACAGGTCTGTCACTTGTCCTGTATAATTTCGTCGTACATCCCTGGTATATGAAACATCGTAATCGCTAAGGTTACTTATATCATCCAGCCCTTCCTAAATATGACATTTTATTGAAAGAAAGATTCCATATAT
>USQD01000250.1 GCA_900556795.1 uncultured Prevotella sp.
TACTCACACAAGGTTGTTGAGTTGATCAAGATCATGAAGAAGCACAACGGTTAATTCGTTGCCTCTTAACGATTAAGAAAATATTGCCGCCTAGCATTTTTAATGCTGGGCGGCATTTTTTTTGCTTTTTATTTTGTGATTTCAAGTATTTGTCTTAACTTTGTAGCATGAAACATAAGATGATAACCATATTAGGTCCAACGGCGAGCGGAAAGACAAGTCTTGCTGCCGCCCTTGCAGCCAAGATTGACAGCTTGGATGCTGCTTCCTGGGGTGGTAATACGAAGGGTGCTGAGATTATCAGCGCTGATAGCAGGCAGGTGTACCGGGGCATGGATATTGGTACGGGAAAAGATCTGGCTGACTATACGGTTGATGGTAAGTTGATACCTTATCATCTGATTGATATCTGTGAGCCGGGAACGAAATATAACCTCTTTGAATACCAGCAAGACTTCTATGATGCTTATCTGGATATTCAGAAGAGGGGAGTGTTGCCCATATTATGTGGTGGCACGGGACTTTATATTGAGTCGGTATTGAAGGGTTATCATCTTTCCCCTGTTCCTCAGAATCAGGAACTTAGAGATAGGTTAGCTGATAAAAGCCTGGACGAACTGACAGTGATGTTGAAGGATTTGAAGGCTAAGACGGGATCGAACATGCACAATCGCACAGATGTGGATACTGCACAGCGTGCTATCCGTGCCATAGAGATAGAGACTTATAACCTGGAACATCCGATGCCCGAACGTGAACTTCCTGCTGTAGATTCACTCGTCATTGGCGTCAGTATAGACCGTGATGCTAGAAGGGAGAAGATAACCCGAAGACTGAAACAGCGACTGAAAGAGGGGATGGTTGATGAAATCAAAGGTTTGCTGGATAGGGGAATTCCTGCAGAGAATCTGATTTATTATGGATTGGAATATAAGTTTATCACGGAGTATGTGATAGGAAAGACTAGCTATGATGAGATGTTCCGAGGTTTGGAAATTGCCATTCATCAGTTTGCAAAGCGCCAGATGACCTGGTTCCGAGGTATGGAGCGACGAGGCTTTACGATTCACTGGATTGATGCCTTGCAACCGATGGAGAAAAAGGTGGAGGCAGTTTTGGGGTTGATGAAGAGCTAGGCGGAAGTAATATTATTCAAATTACAAAGAAGAGACAATGATAAACGAGAATAAATGGGGATTGCTTTACTGCCCACGAGGTGGCTGGCGAAGCAATAAGCGCTGGGAAAAGATTGAAAAGGTGCTCAAGGCACAAAATATAGATTATGACTTTGTGCAGAGTGAAAATCAGAAAAGCGTAGAGCGACTGATTAAGATGTTTGTCAACAATGGCTATAAGACGATAGTTGTTGTGGGCGGAGATTCTGCGCTCAACGATGCCGTCAATTGTTTGATGCAGATAAATGCAGTGGAGCGTGATCAGGTGGCGCTGGGTGTAATTCCTAACGGATTGATGAATGATTTTGCTCATTTCTGGGGATTCAGTGACAGCGATATTGAAAAAACGGTGGCATCGCTTAAAGCAAGAAGAATCAGAAAGATAGATCTTGGATGCATCCGTTATACGAATAAGAAAGGGGAGAAATGCAGACGCTATTTCCTTAACTGCATTAATATTGGATTGATTGCTGCCATCATGAACCTGAGAAGGAAAACGCATCACATGTTTGGCTCCCGTACGTTGTCGTTCCTGTGCTCTTTCATCCTGATGATCTTCCAGCGTCTGGATTATAAGATGCATATTAAAATCAATTCAGATGTCATCAAGCGCAGGGTAATGACCATGTGTATCGGTAATGCAACGGGTTACGGACAGACTCCTAATGCTGTGCCTTATAATGGTTTGCTGGATGTTTCTGTGGTTTATCATCCGCAGATGACGCAACTTTTCGAGGGTATTTACCTCTTTGTAAAGGGCAAGTTCCTGAATCATAAGAGTGTGCATCCTTATCGTACCCGAGAGGTAGAGGTTTCATCCAATGCCTTGATTGGTATCGATGGCAGATTGATGAATACACCAGTAGGACCTTATCAGATAACCGTTATTCAGGAAGTTGTTAATTTCCTGATTCCTGCATAAATTGGAATCAGGTCGTGAATAAGAACTATACACGCTTTGAAAGGGCTTTGGCTTTGAAAATAATATGATGCTTTTGCTCTTTCAAGGTGTGTTGTGCATTTTTTTACCCCTTTTCAGCAATATTCTTTAATTCTTCCTCATTCAGGATTTTTATTTTTCTTACGTTTGTACTGATAAGACCATCAGCAACAAAAGAGGATAGGGTACGAATACAATTGCTTGTCGTCATATTAGCAATATTGGCTAAATCTTCACGGCTCAGACTACAATCCAGGGTGCAACCGTCTTTAGCCAGTCCATAAGAATCCAATAGGAAAAGAAGTGCTTCGGCAAGGCGGGCACGGATGTGCTTTTGGGTGAGATTGACCGTTCGATCATCTGATTTACCGATTTCAACACTCAAGTATTTGATAAAATAAAAGCCGATATTGTAACTGCTCTGCAGCATCTTCATGAGAACCGTCATAGGAAAATGAGCCACTACACAGTTGTCTAAAGCCATTGCTGCAGTTCTGTAGGCTTCATTGGCAAAAAAAGCACGGAATCCCAGAAATTCACTAGGTTTGATAACACGGATTATCTGGCTTTTTCCGTTGATTCCATCCTTGTAAATCTTTACCTTTCCTGCAAGCAGACACATGGCTTCTTTGGGAATAGTACCATTTTCATATATGATTTCACCCTTCTTGTATTTGGTGACTTGTATATGCGTTTTCATCATCGCAAGCTGTTCACCCTCGATGCCGCCCCACAAGTTTGCCACTTCTTTAGCTGCACTATCTGTATTCCAAATCTTATGTTTTGCCATTATCCTACTAGTTCGTTTT
>USQD01000251.1 GCA_900556795.1 uncultured Prevotella sp.
ACTTCAGAGCCTTTTTTATTCCAAAATTACGTTAAATCACGCTTGTGAATTTTCACTTGCGAAACTTTAGTTAATAAATAATTAATGGGAAGAAACAAATACTCAGCAGGAGAAATCAAGGAAATCGGCAAGTTACTGCGACTCAAGAACGCAGGCAACCGTTTACAACAGAAAATGATACGCCACGACCTTCGCGTGGATTATGAATTCAATATCTCTGACTTCAATGAGCCTGGCAAGGCTTTCGGCGAGGAGGAACTGCAGGATGCCATCAAGCGTGGAGCTATCCAGATTCTCGACGATGCCACCATCGAGGCTATGAAGGCAAAACGTGCTAGAGACAAGGCTCGCGACGAGGCTGAGAGACAGAAGGAAGCTGTAGCCAGCGGTGAACAGACCGACTGGCAGGAGGCTATGAAGCAGTGGAATGAGTATTACGAAAAGTAAAAAGGTAAAAAATAAAAAGGTAAAAAATATACTGATTATAGAATATTATGGCTAAAGTATTGATCAAGACATCAGAGGGCGACATCAAGGTTCGCCTCTACGACGAGACACCTCAGCATCGTGACAACTTCATCAAGTTGGCAAAGGAGGGATATTTCGATGGCACACTCTTCCACCGTGTCATCAAGGATTTCATGATCCAGGGCGGTGACCCAGAGAGCAAGGGCGCTCCTAAGGGCAAAATGCTGGGCACAGGCGGTCCTGACTACACCATCCCTGCCGAGTTCGTTTATCCACAACTTTTCCACAAGCGTGGTGCCTTAAGCGCTGCCCGTCTTGGCGACGAGGTGAACCCTCAACGTGAAAGCAGCGGCAGCCAGTTTTATATTGTATGGGGTAAGACCTACAAGCAGAACGAACTGAAACAGATGGAGAAGCAGATGGGCATGCAGATGGAGCAGAATATCTTCAACCAGCTTGCTAAGGAGCATCATGATGAAATTATGAACTTCCGCCGCAACCGCGACCGTGAGGGCTTGATGAAACTTCAGGATGAACTGGTGGATGAAACCAAGAAACGCTGCAAGGAGCAGGGTTATCCTAAGTTTACCGAAGAGCAGCAGAAGGCTTATACCGAGGTAGGTGGCACACCGTTCCTTGACAACCAGTATACCGTTTTTGGAGAGGTTGAAGAAGGACTTGATGTAGTAGAGAAAATTCAAAACTGCGAAACGATGCGCGGTGATAGACCTAAGGAGGACATCAGCATGGAGATCTCCGTTATAGAAGAATAAAAGACATTTCTCGCAGTTTTCAACGAAATCTGCGAGATTTTTATTAAGTATCAACAACTATTCATTCGTATTAAATAAAAACAAACAAATCAAAATGAAAAAGATACATGGAAAAATGATGAAGGGCATCACGCCTAAGAGCCTGATGATGCTCCTGACTTTGGCAGGTTCTAGCTACTGCCATGCTCAGCAAGCCACCATCGTGGTAAGCAATGCTACTTCCGAATCACGCACAGAGCTTATCTCTCTGAACATGAGTGAGATTAAGGAGAAGCTAGGGAATACAACCCCCAAGAAGGGCGAGGCTTATATCGTGAAGAACAAGCGAGGACAACAGATTGGCTCGCAGATTACTCACGATGGCTTTCTGCTCATTGATGCAAGCGTACTCTCGGCTTGAAGCGCGGCTTGAAGAACCAGCAACAGTACAGCTATTACTTTGGGGCTGCATGGAGCAAATATGATGTGAAGAGCTATGCAGAATGGCAGATACGCATCAAGGATTTTCTGGATGCCCGAAAATCTCCTCTCCGTGTAGAAGTGAAGTAAAAAAAGGATATAGAGTTTATTTACAAAAATACATAAACAGAAAATAGGTGTGCCATTATTTATGAGGCACACCTATTTTTATTATATACACATAACAATTATTATTGCAGGATTTTACTTCGTCATTTCGAAACCTATGCGCATACCATCATAATTGTTGGCAATATTGCCGACGGCGCTTAATGTAGAGCTAGACTTGAAGGCACTGAGAGCCTTGATAAGATTGAGCAGCTTCTTCTGGTCGAAGAGAAGACTAATGCCATTAGTAGTCTTGGTGGCATAACCCGAAGCACTCAATAGCAGCCCCTTCATCTGAATAGCGTGAGTCTTCTCATCAAAGGTATAATTACCTTTCCATGCCTTTCCGTCAATCTTGGCAGAGAAAGTACCATCGGTATTAAAGGTGAAGTAGGTATTGGAACTACAGAATCCGAACTTCTTGTAATAATCCTCCAACTTCTCCTCTACCTTGTTGGCAGCAATCTCGCCACCTGCCTCAGCCAACAGATTCTCAGAAGTGAAGGCGCATCCTGGCTTGCTGTACTTCCAGGTATGGCAGAGATCTGCCTGCTTGAATGTACCCGAACCGATTACATTGTTCAGGATTCCGTTGATTATACTTCCTGCATTACTGCTTGAGTTACTGCCATTACCAGCATTGCTACCACCCAGGATAGCGCCCAATACGCCTGCTACGGTTGCTGCAGAATTGACGGTAGCAGAAGTATTATTAGCGGTAGTAGTGGTTGCTGCAGATGCAGCAGAAGAAGAAGTAGTAGGAGCTGCAGATGCTGTAGACGCAGAAGCAGTAGATTTCTTAGCTGTCGTCTTCTTGGAAGAAGTTTTTTTAGTAGTCTTCTTGGTTGACTTCTTAGTAGTCTTCTTAGTTGACTTCTTAACCGGCATCAACTCAGAATTGGAAGCATTCAGCGCAGCTTCGTTCATAGCGCTAGCATTGCTGCCAGCTGTGCATGCAAGCACAAGGGCAGCGAAAAGAAATACCTTTTTCATTTTTACTTTCTATTTATTTGTTTAAATCTAATTCTCTTATATCATTCGCTTT
>USQD01000252.1 GCA_900556795.1 uncultured Prevotella sp.
GTTCATATACCCTTATAAATGCAGCTTTATGCTTCTATTTTAACAGGATTTTTTCCTCCGTTTCTTTGCTAATTCCATCTTTTTCCTTAATTTTGCAGCGGAAACTCTATAATAGATATATGTAATGGCAATAAGAATGAAGATGAAACAGGAAAAGATGAGAAAGATAGGCATCGCTTCGGCTTTGGGCTTGGTGGTGCTCGTGATATTGGGACTGTATGGCGCCAGCAACTATATGCTCAATTATTCGCTCTACTATCCGAAGGAGGAGAGAATGACGGCTGAGCATTGGAAGAACAGAATGAAGAACGAGTGCCCCTGGATGATTGGCTGGATGGACTCCGTGTATCAGCACCATTGCGTGAAGGATACCTTTGTCACGATGCCATCGGGCTACAAAGCCCATGCCATCTATCTCTATGCACCGAAGACTACGGAAAAAACAGCCGTGGTAGTGCATGGCTATCAGGTGCGCTCCGAGGGTATGCTGCACATCGCATATCTCTATAATCACGATATGGGGTATAATGTGCTCCTACCAGATCTGTATGGACATGGAGAGAGCGAGGGCGACCATATTCAGATGGGATGGAAGGATAGATGGGATGTGATCAGATGGTCGGAAATCGCCAATGAGATTTTTAAAGTGAAGAGTGAAGAACGAAGAGTGAAGAATACTCAGCAGGTGATTCATGGTATTTCGATGGGTGCGGCAACCACGATGGCAGTATCGGGAGAGAAGACTCCCGATTACGTGAAGTGCTTTGTGGAGGACTGCGGCTATACCAGCGTGTGGGATGAGTTTTCCGCTCAGCTCAAAGACCAGTTTGGCTTACCTGACTTCCCGCTGATGAATACCACTTCCGCCCTTTGCCTGTATCGCTACGGCTGGTCGTTTGCCGAGGCGCAGCAGATAGAGCAGGTTCGCAAGAGCACCAAACCGATGCTCTTTATCCATGGCGATAAGGATGCCTTCGTGCCCTACGCCATGCTGCATCCCCTTTACGAGGCAAAGACGAAGGGGCTTAAAGCCATCTTCATCGCCAAAGGCTCCGTTCATGCCATGGCATATCGCGACCATCACGAGGAATACACCCGCATCGTGAAAGATTTTGTTTCGCAGGAAGAATAGCATTTGAATGGACGAAAAATATCAGTTAATTCTAAAGAACTCAATAAAAAAGGAGAAGATTCTTGTGAGTCTTCTCCTTTTTTATTGAGATATCTTGAAGTGTGATATCTGTAAAGTTATGCTTTTTCGATAATCCAATCTTTGATGCTGCCTGTTGTGCTGTCGAAGTTGATGCCTACCTTTGTGATAGGTTTGCCACAGAGGGCAAAGCGCTTGTGGTAGTTCTTCAGATTCATCTGGCGCATGGCAGCCTGGGCACTCTTGTTGAGCTTTAGCTCTATGAGGTAGAGGTCGGTCTGGGTAAGCAGAACCATATCCACTCTTCCTCTTGGTGTATGTACTTCCACATCCAGAACAAATCCCGTGAGCAAGGTGAAGATGATGTAGAGCATCTGCTGATAATGTCCCTCGTGATTGGTTACATGGCAATACGGAATGGTTTCGAAGTAATCCTGCAGGAGCTGCAGAGCCCCATCCATATCTTGCTTGCGGATAAGGGATGCCATCTTTGCGATGGTAACGCCTCCTTGCTGGGCACTCTTGCCATCCACGTAGTTGGGCAGGAGATTGTCAAACAGTCCTACTCTTATTTCCTTGTTCGGGATGTCGAGGGTATAGAGCTGGGTATCCTTGTTGTAATCCTTGATGGTGACGTATCCGCTCTGATAGAGCAGTGGGGTAATGGTCTTCATCTTTTCCGTCGGGGCATCGAATGCAGATTCCAGGGCTTCTGTAGGAGCTATCTCGTTGGGCAGTACCTCAAACTTATTCAGCATATGGATGAGATAGGTAGGGGTGCCCGAACTGAACCAATAGGCACCAAATTCTTTTTCTGCAAAGCAATTGAGCAGACTGTAAGGATTGAAGACATCTGGTGATACCTTGGCAAAATGATAGCCATCGTAGTGTTCCTTCAGTTTGGCGATGGTTGCCTCTCTCGTCAAATCCTGTGATTTCGCAAGCATATCAATATCTTCCTGCATTTGGGTAAGCAGTTCTTCCTGGGTGATGCCGCAGATGCCTGCATAATCTTTGTCCATAGAGATGAGGGTGATATTGTTCAATTCGCTGAAGATGCTTACCTGCGAGAACTTGGTGATGCCGGTAAGGAAGACGAAACGGAGTTTTGCTTCGCAGAATTTCAGAGGACTGAAGAAGTTGCGCATGATGTTTCGCAGAGCATCCAGTTGCTCCTGTTCGTGTGCCACGTCAAGCATGGGTGCATCATATTCGTCGATGAGTACAACCACCTGTTTCCCTGTTTTCTCGTATGCCGTATAGATGAGTTCTGTCAGTCTGTTGTTGGCATCAACCTGCGGTTGGGTGATACCCCATCTTTTCTCTTCCATTTCCAAGATGAAACCGAGGTATCTCTCCAGTTGGTCCTTTTCCATGTGCTTGCCTCCGCTCAGGTCAAAATGCAGCACAGGATATTCTGTCCATTCTTTCTCCAGATTTTCGATGGCAAGTCCTTTGAACAGGTTTCTCTTTCCCTCAAAATAGTTTTTAAAGGTGGAAACCAATAACGACTTTCCGAAACGGCGTGGTCGGCTCAAGAAGAAATATTTACCGTTGGTGTGAGCCATGCGGTAGATGTATTCCGTCTTGTCGATATACAGTTTGTCTTCTTCTCGAATTCGTTCGAAAGTCTGTATGCCTAAAGGATATAGTTTTATTGCCATAATCTTCTTTTTT
>USQD01000253.1 GCA_900556795.1 uncultured Prevotella sp.
CACATATTCTAAAATATACAGGCATCTTCGGAGGAGTGCAGGGATTGAATATCCTCATGAGCGTGGTGCGCAACAAACTGGTGGCCATCATACTCGGTCCTGAAGGTATGGGATTGATTTCTCTTTTCAATTCCAGCATCAAACTGGTGTCTGATTCTACTAACCTGGGGCTTAGCATGAGTGCTGTGCGCGAGGTATCGGAGGCTTACGAACATGGGGATGAGGAAAGACTCAACCACATCGTAAGTCTGGTACGGCTGTGGAGTTTTCTCACGGCGCTGTTCGGTATGCTGGTCTGCGTTATCTTCAGTCCATTTCTCAACCGCTTTACCTTTTCCTGGGGCGATCATACACATCATTTTGTCCTGCTTTCTCCGGTGGTTGCCATGATGGCGATAACCGGAGGCGAATTGGCTATTCTCAAAGGAACCCGTCGTCTGAAATCGCTGGCTGTGATTTCAGTGTATGGTGTGATAGGAGCACTGATTACCTCCATTCCGCTGTTCTATATCTGGGGCGAATCGGCCATCGTGCCTTCCATTGCCTTGGTGGCTCTGTTGCAGATGGTGCTAGCGTGCTGCTATTCGTTCCGCCTCTTTCCTGCCTTCTTCGCCATGTCGTTTTCGCGCATCAAGTCGCTTCTGGGCGAGGGTCTCGGCATGGTTCGCTTGGGCGTTGCCTTCATCCTGGCAGGAATCCTGGGTAGTGGGGCTGAGTTTGCCGTACGTTCCTATCTGAGCTACACCAGCGGACTGGATATGGTGGGCTTTTACAATACGGGATTTATGATGACCATGACTTATGCCGGAATGGTTTTCCAGGCGATGGAGACAGATTATTTTCCTCGTCTTTCGGCTATTGAAGGCACAGGCTCAGAACTTAATTCTGTGGTAAACAGGCAGATAGAGGTTTCATTACTGCTGGTTTCTCCGTTGCTTTCCGTCTTTATTCTGGCGAGTCCCCTGATTCTTCATGTGCTTTTCAGTGCCAAGTTCCTGCCTGTGGTAGGAATGATGAAGATAGCGCTGATGGCGATTTATTTCCGTGCCATCACCCTTCCGATAGAATACATTACGCTTTCAAAAGGCGATTCAAAATCCTATCTCTTCCTGGAGGCGCTGTACGATGTTCTGCTCATTGCCCTGGTTATTCTGGGTTTCAGTCTCTGGTCTCTTGAGGGTACGGGTATTGCCCTGTTTTTACTCGGCATCATCAATCTCGTGGTAGTACTGTGCTTCATGCGTTACCGCTATCATTATCGCCCATCCCGCCAGGTATTAGTTTACTTCGCAGTTCAGATGCTTCTTGGCATTTTCACCTATTGGGCATCTTGCCTTGAAAATCCGGTAATGAGCTGGGGTATCGGCGGCTTGGCTTGTCTGGTCAGTCTTGCCTTCTCTCTGAAGGTTCTGCATTCCAAGACCAAGCTCTGGAATAGTCTAGTGCTCAAGGTAAAGAGCAAATTGAAGAAAAAGTAATAAAATCATAACAGAGATTTAAGATTTGTAGATGATATGGTGAAGGTTTCAATCTTAATGGCGGTTTACAATACTGCCGAGTATTTGCCTCAGTGTCTGGATTCCTTATTGGATCAGACCATGGGCGACTTTCAGGTGATTTGTGTGGATGATGCATCTACCGATGATTCTCTGAAGGTTTTGGAATCTTATGCACATGGAGATTCCCGCATCGAAGTAATTTCTCTTGCCGAGAATCATGGTCAGGCATTTGCCCGCAACCAGGGATTAATGCGAGCCCAGGGAACATATACCTGTTTTCTGGATAGTGATGACTGGTTGGGAAAAGATGCCCTGCAGCAGATTGTTTCAGCCTTTGAGCAGGATGAAACAATAGATAGTGTTCTTTTCAGATGCAGATATTATTATTCTGAGGATAGGATAGAGGAGTATCCGATGCCGGCTTTTGAGAAGAAGGATAAGAAGGTGGCAGCTTCAGTTGATGGCCAACCGGTTGCCTTATCGGGCGAACAGGCTTTTGAACTGAGTCTAACCTGGAAGATTCATGGTGTTTATGCTGTGAAGACATCCATCCATCTGCAATATCCTTACGACGATTTGTCCCGCTCATACAGCGATGATAATACCACCCGTCTTCACTATCTTGCTTCGCGCAAGGTGGTGTCATGTGGCGGAGCGTATTTCTATCGCCAGCATGCTGCTTCTGTAACTCATCAGATTTCATCTCGCCGTTTCGATTATCTCAAGGCGAACGTCAGCATGATGGAGCAGTTGCGTAGATTGAAGGTTTCTTCTCATCTGTTGAATGTTTATGAGAACGAACGCTGGAAGAATGTGGTAGGCATTTACCTCTTTTATTGGCAGCATGCGCATGAGTTGGCGGATGTAGATAGGAGAGAAGGACTTTATATCATCCGCAATACCTGGAAATCAATCGATTTCAGGATGATATTTCCGGAAAATAAGAACAAGTTGGGTTTTCTACCCTGCAGAAGTTCTTTGCTTCCCGAAGGAATCTGCTGGCGTCTCTTCCGTCTTCAGGCGAATCTCTATTTCTTATTGAAGAGGATTTTGGGAAAAATATAAGAAATCTCTTTAGAAATATCATTTGCCGGAAGAAATCTTTTTAGAAATAAAATAGAAGCTATATGAAAAAAGCCTTGGAATTCAAATTGAATCCCAAGGCTTTATATTTTGTTATCTCAAAGAAATTACTTCTTGTTGATAGCGAGGTCGATGGCTACGGCGATAGCTACAGTAGCACCTACCATAGGGTTGTTACCCATACCGAGGAAGCCCATCATCTCTACGTGAGCAGGAACTGAAGAAGA
>USQD01000254.1 GCA_900556795.1 uncultured Prevotella sp.
TTTGCCGATGAGATTTCTGCCATCGTGCATTCTGCCAAGCGCCAGTTTGCCGACCTCTCGCAGGTTATCAAGACGGCATACGATCTGGGCAGCGTCTATGGTCAGGATTTCATGAGCGAAACCAGCTATAGTGCCATGGTAGATGCTTTGCTGTCGTTCGTATTCTGCGGCACTCAGAGTGCGGTGAGCAGATATATGAACAAGGCTGCCATTGAGGGCGGTTCGGTTACTCGTACTATTTTATGCCCGCTCATCAGTCATCTGGGCGACAATCCGCCACAGTTTCAGGCGTTGACCGATATGCAGCGTAAGGAGCTGGAGAATACGTTGGATAAGCTCTTCGGGTTGTGCTATGAGGAAGATGGAAAATTCCATCAGGAGATAGAGGAAGATATGAGCTGGCTCTACAAGACGGTGGTAAAATGGTGTAACGACTGCCGCCAGCAGGTGGTGAAAACCATGTCCAAGTCGATGGATGTCTTCTACAAGCGCAGTTCGGTTTCAGCCTTCCGCATCGCTGCCCTCATGCAAGTGCTTTACAAAGTGGAAGGGAAGAAGAGCGAGAAGGAAATCCGGAAACTGGTTAGGCAGACCTATCTGGCTTGTGCCGACCGCATCTTGCAGAATATGTTGCAGCGGTGGGGCAAGGCTTTCGAGCAGATTTCTGCCGAGGGCGAAGGAGAGCCTTATCATACTGTAGACTATTTCAGCGAGTTGCCGCAGGAATTTTCTTATCAGTTCCTGGAGGAATTTCTGACGCAGAAGGGGCTCAAGACCCCAGCCCGCAACATGGTATGCAACTGGCGCAGATGGGGATGGCTCGAGAAGCCTAAAAAGGGTGAGAACAAGAAAGTGCTTAGAAAAACGCAGCAGAAAACTACCCATGCAGCTGATGATGCTATTCCTGATAAATAGATTTTCACGTATTAAAAAATCAATTATTATATGGCAGAATATATAGATTCAATCACGCTCTCTAAACTTAGAGGCATCAATATACTGGAGGTGGCAGATGCTTTGGGAATAGGCTTGCGTCATCGCAATGCGCTCTGTATCAGTCATAACGATTCTAATCCGAGCTTGCATTTCTGGCCATCAACCAATACTTGCCATTGCTTTGCATGCGGGTGGGGTGGTGATAATATCGACCTGGTGATGAAGCGGGAGAATCTCTCTTTTACCGAAGCCTGCCAATGGTTGGGAAGAAACTTCGGTATTGTTGTGGGGAATGTCCGACAGCCAGCAAGGGGTACGGTCGGGCAGCAGAAAACGGAATGCGATACGGACAGAATCAACCTTAGAGGACCATTCCAGCATCAGCCGGATGTAGATTATCTCATGAGAATGCTTGAGGGAAAGAAACTCACCGAGACGGCAAGGGATTTCCTTTTCGAACAGCGAAAGCTGCGCCCCGAATACATCTATTGGTGCAGAGTGGTAAGTACAGATTTTTCTATCGCTGGCTATCGCTTTGGTGGTAAGTTTTTTGATGGGCCTTCCCTGCTCATACCTTACTATGGGGTGGATGGAAGATTGCTAACGGTACAGAGCAGATTTCTGGGGGATAAATCTAAGGAGAAGCCCCGGTTTAAATTTGCACCTGGCAGCAAACCTATGGTATACGGGATGCAGATTTTGCCCCAAGTAGCTGATAAAGAACCTTTGGTTATTACTGAGGGATGTACCGACTGTTGGAGTGCTATGTCTATGGGTTATAAGGCGATAGCAATACCCAGTGCTACACTTTGTAATGAAGAATGTCGCAGTCTTTTGTCGGGAAGGAATCTTCACATGTGGCCAGATCAGGATAAGCCTGGCATTAGTCTCTATATGAAATTGAAGGAGATGTTTCCGCAGTTGGTGTATCATCAGTTGCCCGAAGGATGCAAGGATTTGTCTGATTATTATCAGTCCTCTTACGTTCAGAAAATGTGAAAGTGAATGTGAATTTCAAATGTTTTTCTATTGTTGTTTTTAAATTGTTGCGTGTTATGATGAAGTTGTTTTTAAATCGTTTCGTGTTATGATGAAGTTGTTTTTAAATCGTTTTCGTAGAGATCATGGCGCCATTGTTGGTCGCCTTAGTCAGGAAATAGCAGATCGCAAGGGTGGCGTTGTTGACCACGAGCATATTTGCGATACAGTAGAGCGCGAGGGGGGCTGCCTGGAGCCTGGTGAATATTGCGTAGTGGTGGCTAAATGCCGCAGTTTCGCCCGCAAGATGATGTTCTTGGAGGCGGTGAAGAAGGAGGCTTCCTCTTCTTCTGATGCTTCATCAGGGTTGGGCTGTTCGCCTCTTCCTCTCCCCGAAATCTGCGAGCGCTGCCGCCTGGAGCGCAAGCATCATAGGTTCGGGTGCCTGGATGAGCTTCATGCCCTTTCGTGTCCGATGCTTCAGCCGGGCAATGGTCCGTTCCGTCTGCGCCAGGGCGGCATCCTCATCGGCGAGGCTCATGCTCCCGGCTTCGTCCTCAGAAGCCAGGAACTCTTCCTCCAGCTCTTCGACCGCGTTAACAAGGTGCTCAGACGTGGGGGCGAAGTGGTGGTGGAAGTGAAGGAGGAAATGGGGTAAGGGATACCTTGAATATCACCTTGAGTAACACCTTGAGTACCATCTTGAATACCACCTTGAGACCCACCTTGAGTAACATCATCCCCTTCGATATAATTCATTCAATATCATGGTGTTGAACTTTTGCATGTGGTTCAAGAACGGGCTGAAGGCCCAAAAGCTCCTAGCCCAGGGCATCGCCCTGGGTATAATGGCAAACAGCAAGTCGCCCTGTAAGGGCAAAAGCTTTAAA
>USQD01000255.1 GCA_900556795.1 uncultured Prevotella sp.
TTTTTTTTTTTTTAATGATACGGCGACCACCGAGATCTACACTCTTTCCCTACACGACGCTCTTCCGATCTGTGCCAAGATGGTATATGCCGCACTTATTCTCTATTATACATTAGAGAGCGATAAAGTGGCTTTGAAGGATAAGGCTATTATTATTGCAGCCTTGGGTTATCTGATAAGTCCGTTAGATGTGATTCCTGATGCCATTCCTATCGCTGGTTTGGGCGATGACCTGGCTGTATTGCTCTATGTGCTCCATAAGGTTTGGGGAGATGTTTCTGAGGATGCCAAGAAGAAAGCGCAGGAAAAGCTTTCCAAATGGTTTGATGAGGATGAGATTCCTGCCCTCGATGATCTCTTCAAGGATAATCCAGAGGATACTCCGGTATAATAGGAAATTTCTATTGCTAAATAATAAAAGCTCCATCTGCAATGTGCAAATGGAGCTTTTATCGTAAGATAGTAAGTCTTGCGACTTACTATCCTTTTTTGCTATCTATTTATTGATAGACCAGCTGTCTTATGCTGATGATTTAACCTTAATCTCTCTTATGTATTCTATTTTATACGATTCCCTGAGCCATCATAGCTTTAGCTACCTTCAGGAAGCCTGCTACGTTAGCACCCTTTACATAGTTGATGTAACCATCAGGCTCTGTACCATACTTCACGCAGTTTGCGTGGATATCGTTCATGATATCGTGGAGCTTGGCATCAACCTCCTCACGAGACCACTTCAAACGCTCAGAGTTCTGGCTCATTTCAAGACCTGATACTGCAACACCACCAGCGTTGGCAGCCTTACCTGGAGAGTAGAGGATCTTGGCATCCTGGAATACCTTGATAGCTTCTGGAGTTGTAGGCATGTTGGCACCCTCACTTACAGCGATGACACCGTTAGCAACCAATGCCTTAGCAGCCTCCTCGTTGATCTCGTTCTGAGTAGCTGATGGGAGAGCAATGTCTGCCTTCTCAAACCAAGGCTTAGCACCCGCTACATACTTAACGCCATATTTCTCAGCATATTCCTTGATACGTCCACGCTCTACGTTCTTGAGTTCCATGATGTAGTCGAGCTTCTCGCGGTCGATACCATCTGGATCGTAGATGTAACCGTCAGAGTCTGAACATGTCACTGGCTTAGCACCGAGCTGGAGCAACTTCTCCATAGTGTACTGAGCAACGTTACCAGAACCTGATACCAAAACTGTCTTACCCTTGATGTCGATGTTCTTTGTTGCGAGCATGTTGCAGAGGAAGTAAACGTTACCGTAACCTGTAGCCTCAGGACGGATGAGAGAACCACCGAACTCCTGACCCTTGCCGGTCAAGACACCCTGGAACTGATGAGTCAACTTCTTGTACATTCCGAAGAGGTAACCAACCTCACGGCCACCTACACCGATGTCTCCAGCAGGAACGTCCTCGTCTGGACCCATGTGACGGTAAAGCTCAGTCATGAAAGCCTGGCAGAAACGCATCACCTCGTTGTTGCTCTTGCCACGTGGAGAGAAGTCAGAACCACCCTTTGCACCACCCATTGGGAGAGTAGTCAAAGAGTTCTTGAATGTCTGCTCGAAAGCCAAGAACTTCAAGATACCCAAGTTTACAGACTTGTGATAGCGAAGACCTCCCTTGTATGGGCCAATCGCATTGTTGTGCTGTATGCGGTAACCCATGTTAGTCTGAACGTTACCCTTATCGTCTACCCATGATACGCGGAACTCAATCACGCGATCTGGAATGCAAAGGCGCTCGATGAGGTTTGCCTTCTCAAACTCAGGGTGCTTGTTGTACTCTTCCTCGATAGTACCGAGAACCTGAATGGAGATAAAGCCTTGGCAGAAGAACCTGTGACCATTACTGCATATAGAGCGGAAAGGAGTGCCGGAGGGATTCATGATTTCTACTCCGAAGGCGATTATTGGTGGCCCAATCCGATAAATCCGGATAGTGCCTATATACGTCGGGATGGGCAGACAAATCCCGATAACTTTGTTGCTCACCGTCATGCCATGATCCGCTTCAGTTCGCTGGTTGGCGACTTGACCTCCGCCTGGCTGGTGACGAAAGACGAGAAATATATTCGGCAAGCGGTTAAGCATATCCGCGCCTGGTTCATCGCCCCCGAAACTCGGATGAATCCAGACCTGCAATACGCGCAGGCGATCAAAGGGATCGTGACAGGACGGGGGATCGGTATCATCGATACGATCCATCTCTTGGAGGTCGTGCAATCCCTTATCAAGATGGAAGAGGCCGGCGTTCTTGCTGTCGAGGATGTGGCTGGTAGCCGTACTTGGTTTTCCGATTATCTGAAATGGTTGACAACGCATCCTTACGGGGTAGACGAGATGAATGCTAAAAACAATCATGGAACTTGTTGGGTGATGCAGGTAGCCCAGTATGCTAAATATACCGGCGATAAGGAGATTCTCGACTTTTGCCGGAACCGTTACAGGTCTGTTCTGCTTCCTTCACAGATGGCGGAGGACGGCAGTTTTCCGCTTGAACTGAAACGGACGAAACCGTACGGCTATTCCTTGTTCAATCTGGATGCCATGGCTACGATCTGCCATATTCTTTCGGACGGGGAAGATGATTTGTGGCAGTACTCGATGGACGACGGTCGCAATATGCAAAAGGCGGTTGCTTGGCTGTTCCCGTATATAGCAGATAAATCGAGCTGGCCTTTTGCCGAAGATGTCATGTTTTGGGATGAATGGCCGGTTGCCCAGCCTGCCCTTTTATTCAGTATTTGTAACACATCTAATAGGACT
>USQD01000256.1 GCA_900556795.1 uncultured Prevotella sp.
GCTGCAAAGATACAAAAAGAAAAGCAATAACCACACGATTCCTTATTATAATTGTATGAAATCGTTTACTTACTTACAGTTTTAACCTAATAATAACTGATTTTCTTTGCGCATCTAACTGATTATTCTTACTTTTGCACATCATTAAGTAGTTTTTTAAAGCATCGTCAATATGAAGCAACATCATTATTTGAAATATCAGCTTTGGCTTCTCCTCTTCCTTCCTACCTGCCTCATGGCACAGAACAAGGAAGAGAAGATGTCTGGACATATCACAAAAATACAGAAACTGGAGGATGTGAACGTAACAGGGAACCGTCCTCACTTCATCAGACTTAAGGGATATTATCGCAGTTACCAGACCAACGACTCTGTAATGAAATACTTCAACGACGGCATCGTGGAGTATTACATCAACCTGAAGAATGGAAAGACGGATCTCAATGCCTATTCCAAAAGAAATCTTCACAACAGCCGACTCGTTTCCGAAGACAAAAAGCGAGCATTCATGGTCAGCGACGAAGGAACCTTCCGACCTTGGCCGGAAGGGAAGACACTTATTGAGCAATATCGAAAGAAATATCAGCTGAAAGATTCACTGGGCTCTCAACTCGTCCTGCTCAATCAGCAGACAATAGGCAGTATTCAAACGGATAGCAGCCGGAATATCTGTCAGATAGAAATCAACCAGCTTCCTACCTACAAGAATCTGACGCACCAGCTTTTCGGTTATACCCAGACAGATATCTACGACCATGTGGTGGAAACCTATCAGATAAGTCCTGAAGATTACTATTCCTTCAAGGACCTGCTCTTCCAGAAATCTGACAACAGCTATCTTTTCTCTCATAAGAAAGACAAGCAGCAGCAACTCATCCATGTGATTACCGAGCTATATATCACAGAGAAGGAGTATGCAGAAAAGAAGCAATCCATCAAACCGGATTCTTCTACTCCCAAAGAATCAGCTGCCGCCATTACCGATTTCTGCATCAGAAACAAGATACCTTCCTTGCCTGAAGCAACAGAGCAGGAGA
The DNA here is from genome assembly GCA_900556795.1 of uncultured Prevotella sp. Lineage (GTDB taxonomy): Bacteria > Bacteroidota > Bacteroidia > Bacteroidales > Bacteroidaceae > Prevotella. The sequence goes on from USQD01000256.1 coordinate 1,038, forward strand.
TGCAGCAGTTGACTCCCTATAATCCTGCAAACATGAAAGAGATAAAGGAGTAAGGAAACTATACAAAAAAATCCGAAACAGATAGCTGCCAACGCTTCTGTTTCGGATTATCTTTTCGTATTCTTTCTTATTCTTCCCTGATTATCCAATCACCAATCGTACGCTGACTACTGTCGTAATTTACACCTATTTTAAACAGGCGCTTACCATCTGCAGAATATGGAATCAGATATCCCTTTTCATCAATCTGTCTAATAGCTTCTTCGGCAGAACCATCATACTTCAGTTCAAAAACAAACACGGCATCAGGCATATACACCACGGCATCAGCCCTGCCTATCGCACTGTTCTCCTCTACCCTCATGTAGGCACCCATCAGGTTGAAGATAAGATAGAACACCGTCTGGAAATCCCGTTCATTCTTATTACTCAAGCGGTTGGAGATACTGGCAAGATAGGCTTTCAGGCGAACCATCGCTCCCTCAACATCAGCATCATAGAGCTTTTCAAGAAAATCACCTACCAGACTGTTGTTATCCAGCGATATTGGCGAAAGATAGTTGGGCGCAAGACTCTTGAGCATCCCCGTCTTAACCTCCTTGTTAGGATATTCCAGCGTATAGCGATGCAATATCGGATTATACTTCTTGATGGTGAGGTAACCGCTCTGATAGAGCAGCGGAAGTGCAGAGGTCACCAGTTCGGGCGAAACATCAAAGTCATCTATATCACATGACTTTTTCTCTATATCCATCACGCTGACATGGTACTTCTGCAACGTTTTGATAAGATAAGTTGGCGTTCCAGAACCAAACCAGTAAGGGGCAATATCCCGTGCATTCAGTGCCTTCACCAGACTGAACGGATTGAAAACATCTTCAGATTTTTTACTGAAATGATAGCCGTCATAGTATCTTGTCAACTCAGCCAGACATTCCTCGTACGTCATGCCAAGAGCTTCGCCAAGTGCCTCTATATCTGGTTTCATCTGCGTACAAAGTTCAGCCTTACTGATACCACAGATAGCCGAATACTGGTCGAACATACTGATATTATCGAGGTTGTTGAGTTCGCTGAAGATGCTGAGCTGCGAGAACTTGGTGATACCGGTGATGAAGGTGAACTCCAGGTATGGGTCGAGCTTTTTTAAAGGACTATAGAAGTTCTGCATAATGAGACGCAACTGCTTGAGTACATCCTTCTCATGCACCACATCCAGCAATGGGGCATCATATTCATCAATAATGACAACCACCTTTTCGCCCGTCTGCTTGTAAGCTCGCTTTACGATTCCATCCAGTCGGTCGTTTGGATACAATTCATCATCATCCTTGCCATAGAGTTTCTCGTATGGTTTCAGCTGCAAGTCGAGATAATGCTTCAAGCCTTCCTCATCAAAGTGCTTGGCACCGCTCAGGTCGAAGTGAAGCACAGGATGCTTCACCCATTCCTTCTCATAATCAGCAATGGCCAATCCCTCGAAAAGTTCCTTTCTTCCCTCAAAATAAGCCTGGAGGGTAGAGGCAAAGAGCGACTTGCCGAATCGTCTTGGACGACTCAGAAAGACATACGACATCTGCTTTTCCCTGAAATCCACGATATATTTGGTCTTATCTATATAGAGATAGCCATTCTCGCGGATTTTTTCAAATGTCTGAATTCCTACTGGATATTTATTTACTATTTTTGCCATATTCCTACATGCTTTACGTTTTGC
>USQD01000257.1 GCA_900556795.1 uncultured Prevotella sp.
CCAATTCACGATAGAATCCTCGACTTCAGCGAGGTAGAACAGACATTGAATAGCAACGACCGCCGACAGCAGGCTTCCCGTTGCATGGATTGTGGCGTGCCTTTCTGCCACTGGGCTTGTCCGCTGGGCAATAAGGCACCGGAGTGGAATGATGCCCTCTACAAGGGCGACTGGGAGCAGGCTTACCGTCTCCTCAATTCCACCAACGACTTCCCGGAGTTCACAGGGCGTATCTGTCCTGCACTCTGCGAGAAGGCGTGTGTATTGAATCTCATGGATCATGAACCAACCACCAACCGTGAGGATGAGTGCGCCATCGTGGAGCACGCCTTCTCTGAGGATTATGTGCATGTTGAGATTCCTGAGCGTAATGGCAAGACGGTGGCTGTCATCGGTGCCGGTCCTGCGGGACTGGTAGCTGCCAACCAGTTGAACCACAAGGGATATAAGGTAACAGTTTTCGAGGCACGTGAGAATGCCGGTGGCCTGTTGCGTTATGGTATTCCTAACTTCAAGCTCAACAAGAGCATCATCGACCGCCGTCTTCGTCTTCTCGAAGAGGAGGGCATTGAATTCAGATACAACCAGCATATTGACGTTACCAAGTTGCCGGAAGGCTTCGATGCCTACGTAGTATCTACCGGTACGCCGACAGCCCGCGACCTGAAGATTCCTGGAAGAGAACTGAAGGGTGTTTACTTCGCCCTCGAGCTGCTTTCTCAGCAGAACCGTATCCTTGCGGGTATGGAGTTCTCTAAGGATGAGCTGGTCAACTGCAAGGGCAAGGATGTATTGGTCATCGGTGGTGGTGATACGGGTTCCGACTGTATCGGTACGGCTCACCGTCAGGGTTGCAAGAGCGTAACCCAGATCGAGATCATGCCTAAGCCGGTAGAGGGTCCTGAGGATCCTAAGAATCCTTGGCCAAACTGGCCTCGCACACTGAAGACTACATCCAGCCATGAGGAAGGCTGTACACGTCGCTGGAACATCAACTCTCTGGAGTTCCTGGGAAAGAACGGTAAGCTGACTGGTGTGAAGGTTCAGCCTATCGACTGGAAGCCAAACCCAGAGGGTGGTCGCCCACTGATGGTAGAGGCAGGTGAGCCTGAGATCATCAAGGCAGAGGCTGTGTTCCTGGCAATGGGCTTCCTGAAGCCACAGCAGCCGGAGTTTGCCGAGAATGTATTCGTGGCAGGCGATGCAGCTAGCGGTGCCTCTCTGGTGGTTCGTGCGATGGCAAGCGGCAGAAAGATTGCTGCTCAGGTAGATAAGTTCCTGAACAAGTAATATTCGGTTATTTTTAACTATAAGTGCAGGGAGGTTAATCTCAGTGATTGAGGTTTTCCTCCCTTTTTCTCGTCCTTCCAGTTCCCTTCCAGTTCCCTTTCAGTTCCTCTCCTGTTCCCCTCCTGTCCCCCTCTCGTCCCCGTTCCAGGTGATTCCATCGCCTGTCCCAAGAATAAAAATCATTCAAAAAAGGGCTTAATTCGTTAAAACTCTCCATTCTTCCCCCCAGAATTTGGTAATCTCAAATAAAAAGTGTAAATTTGCACTCAATATTTCAACTAATAATAATTAAACTAGCAAATCAGCAGAAAATGAAAAAGAAATTATCAATTGTTCTCTTGGCGTTAGCTACATGCATGTCAATGAGCGCACAGAATTTAGTAAAGGGGGATTATGGTTATCTCTACTGTCACATGAGCGACAAAGGAGAGTGGACCGCCTACGCCGTATCACGTGATGGCTACAATTACCAGGATATTAATGATGGAAAACCTATCTTTAACCCGGAGGAGCATGCTCGTATCGAAGGTGGTACCCGTGATGCCTATATCACCCGCATGCACAATGGCAAGGGTTATATCATGGTAACCACAGATATGTGCGTGCGCAAGAGCCGCAAGTGGGATAACTATGGCATCGACCTCCTGAAAAGTAAGGATTTGAAAAACTGGACTAGCGTTACCTTCGATTTCCGCAAAGGTATGCAAAACTTCTGCGATGCTGCCACCGCTCAGTCTCCTTATAAGGATTGGAGTACCATCAACCGTGTCTGGGCACCTCAGATTTTCTGGGATCCTGACTATCGTTGGGAGAATGGCGAAAAGGGTGGATATATGATTTACTATTCTATGCTCAACCGTGCAGAGGAGAAGTACGACCGCATGTACTACAGCTATGCCGACAAGACCTTCACCAAGCTCACCACACCGAAGCTGCTCTTCGACTGGGGCTATGCTACCATCGATGCCGACATCAACTTCCTGAAGAGCGATGGCCTCTACCACATGCTCATCAAGAAAGAGGGTGGAAAACCGGGCATCTACACAGCCACTAGCAAGTATCTGAACCATGGCTGGGGTGAGCCTGTAGAGAATGATTATGTAAGCTTCGAAGGCCGCAAGAACTGCGAGGGTAGCTCTGCCTTCCAGCTCATCGGCGATGATACCTGGCGCGTGGCATACATCCAGTATCACGATAATCCGAAGCACTATCGCATCTGCAAGGCAGACAAGTATCTCCGCAATTTCTCCGACCCTGTTGATATCAAAGGTGTAACAGGTCCTCAGCATGGTAGTTTTATGCGAATTACCAAGAAAGAATATCAGAATCTAAAGTTTCGCAAGTGAATAAATATCAACTTGCTTGTTTATAAATATGCATATTACGTAGCGTATGGGCAACAG
>USQD01000258.1 GCA_900556795.1 uncultured Prevotella sp.
AGAGAGAGATTTTTTATAAGAGAAAGGGCGGGTTCCAAATATGGAACCTGCCCTTCTTGCTTTTATATTATATATACCGATCATATTATTTATCGTTTTCTGGAACCAGGAATTTGTCACCAGACTGCTTAACCAATTCCTTGGCGTACTTCTCAGGATAGCCAGGACGAGCTGGACGAGCCCCCAAACCATACTGGGTCTTCTCGAAAGTACCGTTCTTGTCGGTTGGCTTGATAATCATATCATTATACTTCACCACCATGAACTCGAAAAGCTGGTTCCAGCGAGCCAACATCTGCTGAGCCTTCTCTACACTGTAGCCGTTGAGATACTTCACAGCAGCCTGTGGGTTCTGGGCATAAAGCTCCTGAGCCTTCTTCTCAACACCTGCCTGTGCAGCGAAATAGCTGTTGTCCAAGCTATCACGAACCTCCTTCAAGGTTGGGAACATCAGGCTGTAACGAGGATAAACCATGTTGCTGGTCATGTTGCAAACCCAGTAAGCATTCTTCTTGCTGAAATGCACCGCATCAACACCAGGAGTATTGTAGCACTCAGGACGCTCGGTCATAGAGCAATATACCGGAGTGAACGCAGCCATATTGGCATCATCGTTGGCAAACCAGAACACGCCGCCAATCTCTCTTGGCAACCATGAACGCATCTGGCTCACGAATACGAAACCACTCTGCTGGGTGCTTACAGGACGCTCGTTGAAATACTGCTTGCCATCCACCTTATACATCAATGGTGTAGGACGATAAGGCATCTCCCAGATACCACCACCGATGTCAGAACCGTTGGCTACAGAAAGAGGAGTACCCTCGTAATGATCGCGCATCACATTCTCTACATCCTGCACGCTCACCTTCTTATTAGGAACCACCCAGAGAGGCATATCCTGCGCATCAGGATTCTTGCCAAGTGCCCAATCCAGGTAAGGACTCATATCATAGAAGTGATTCAGCATCGCCCAGGCACGGGCATCGCAGAAACGACGACCAGAGAAATCAGGCTTTGCATACGCCATCTTCCAAGAGAAATCAGCATCCTTGCCCTTGAACCAGCCCTTGCTGCGGGCAAAAGAAACCACATCCTTGGCATACATCACGTTCTTCTTGTCCTTCATATTGAACTTGCCAATGCGGCTCTGGTTGGCATGAGCACAGATGGCATCATCCGGAATGCGGAGAGCTACCCATACAGCACCCTTGGAACCGGCACCCTTACCCATCATCTCCATGATCCAAGCCTCGTTAGGATCGCAGATGGTAAAGGTTTCGCCTTCTGAATTATAACCATAGGTATTGGCAAGGGTGGTCATCACCTTGATAGCCTCGCGAGCCGTCTTACTGCGCTGGAGAGCTACATAGATGAGTGAACCATAGTCCATGATACCGGTAGAATCCACCATCTCCTCACGACCGCCATAGGTAGTCTCGCCGATGGTAACCTGCCACTCGTTGATGTTGCCGATCACGTTGTAGGTCTCGGCTACCTCAGGAATCTCACCATGATACTTGTTGCTGTCCCAGTCGAAAATCTTGCGCATCTCGCCCTTGGCATGTTTAGCCGCAGGATAATGGCAGAGATTCTGGAACATACCGTAGTCGTCGGCGCTATAAGAACACATCACCGAACCATCTACCGATGCCTTCTTGCCCACGATGAAGTTGCTGCAAGCCTCAGCCTCTGAGACGCAGCCCATCATAGCCACAGCCATCAAGGCTGAAGCAAAAATCTTATTCATAAAAAATACCTTTATTTATATATAGAGAGAGAAGAGCAATTGAATTCTTCACTCTTCTCTCTTCACTTTACACTTACTCAAATTATTCGCAAGCCTTGAAACTCATATCCAAGCCCTTTACACTGTGTGTCAAGGCACCTACAGAGATGAAATCAACACCCTGCTCAGCATAGTCACGGATAGTATCGTAGGTGATACCGCCAGATGACTCAGTCTCATACTTTCCGGCAATGATATCCACTGCCTTCTTGGTATCAGGCACAGAGAAATTGTCGAGCATAATGCGGTTGACACCACCGTGCTTCAACACCTGGTCAAGCTCATCGAAGCTACGTACCTCAATTTCAATCTTCAGGTCGAGTCCCTTCTCCTTGAGGTAAGCATGGCAACGGTCGATAGCGTTATCGATACCACCAGCAAAGTCGATATGGTTGTCCTTGAGGAGAATCATATCAAAGAGACCGATGCGATGGTTCATACCACCACCAATCTTCACAGCCTGCTTCTCCAACATACGGAGTCCAGGAGTAGTCTTACGAGTATCGAGGATGTGAGTCTTGGTACCCTCGAGACGCTTTACATACTTAGCAGTCATGGTAGCAATACCACTCATACGCTGCATGATGTTGAGCATGAGGCGCTCTGTCTGAAGCAAAGAACGGGTCTTACCCTCAACAATCATGGCAATATCGCCCTTCTTTACGTGAGTACCATCCTGCAACAGAACCTCTACCTTCATGGTAGGGTCGAAGCGGGCGAATACCTTCTTAGCCATTTCTACACCTGCCAAAACGCCATCTTCCTTGATGAGCAAATGGCTCTTACCCATGGCGTCCTCTGGAATGCAACACAAGGTTGTGTGGTCGCCATCACCGATATCCTCAGCAAATGCCAAGTCTATCAACTTGTCTTCTAATTGATCTACGCTTAA
>USQD01000259.1 GCA_900556795.1 uncultured Prevotella sp.
CAAATGCCAAGTCTATCAACTTGTCTTCTAATTGATCTACGCTTAACATATTATTTAATTTTAATTTATTGTGTACTATTGTTATTGTGTATTCATTCTATTCGTTACGTAACATCCTGTCATGCCAATAGGCACGTCGAATACCCTCATCGTCCATGACGATTCGAATTTCTCCACCCAGCCATTCCGTCATAGGCAGTTCATCCCGAAATTCATAGTAGTTCACCACACGGCTATCTACTAATTCAACAACAGCCTGGAGGAGTTGGGTACCATCAGGAAGAAAAATAACATGCGCACCACATCTTCTTGTTTCCATCGTCCTATTCAACCTTCATTTCTATAGGTCTCAACTGCTTTCCTGTTGGTGAAGCAAGCGGTTTGTCAAGCAATGGCCTTTCAGCATTATTCCGTGGAATAGATTTCATGGAATCGACCTTCATACTATCCTTTGATGCCGCATTCTTAGACTTATCCTCTTTCTTTGCATGCATTCTTATGAGTCGGATATGATCAAGGAACATCAGCTTGAGAGTAGTTTCAGAACTCTCGCTTGTAGCAAAACCACCATTACTCAACATAAAGTAACCCTTCACCTTCTTAATTCCAAGATTCTCATTATCTTTAACTTGCAAAGAATAATGCTGCGAACCAGAGATATGTACGATAGACTGAGCTACGCTGTCATTCGCAAACTCCACAGCCAACAAGGCAATACCATCACGAATACCATCCTGGTAGATAAACTGCGAATCGAAATCCAGCATGAAGCAATCACCCTTGCGGAATGCAGTATCAGCCTCATGCTTGAAGCTGAATTCATTATAAGGCTGAATAGGCGTAAATACCATAGAACTAGCATACTTCCAGACATTAGCCGTATCACCATTAGCAGATAGAGTAACCAAAGTGCCTCCTGCATTACTACTTCCACCGAGCGATTCGGTTTCCTTGCCCAAGCGGTCAGCCAAGTCTTTATAGACATCCTTCAACAGTTCAGTATGTCGCATGTAATACACCATAGAGCTATCAAACTCAGCGGAAGTAACATCATGCTTTCTCAGAACCGCCTCGCGATAAGTCAGACTCTCTCCCTTGTCACCTCCATCCTTGTTGTGCGCCATGGATAGTGCCAAATGGTAATCGTATAGAATATCCGTCATTTCCCCTTTAGACAACACATCTCCCGGAAGTGAAGGCTTACACGAAGCCATCATTTCCACCAGGCACACAATGCATATCAGGAAACACAGATAGATGAATGATTTTCTCATAAGACTAATCCTCCTTATTTTGAGCACAATGCTCCTTAGCAACCTCTACATGATTCTCTTCTGCAGTTTCGGACAGTTCCCCATCAGCAGACTTAGCTTTCTTCTTTCCATCTCCCAGACTTTCCAGTTCCTTACGGCAGAAAAGAAGTAATGAGATGATACCAACCGATACACAGGCATCAGCAAAATTGAATACAGGATCGAAAAACACGCCATGCTGACCACCAACAAAAGGCATCCATTCCGGCCATGTATAGCTAAAGAAAGGGAAACGGAACATATCCACTACCTTACCCATCAGGAAAGGAGCATAACCATCGCCAAAAGGTACCTGATAAGATACATAATAAGGCGAAGCTGCTGTAAAGATGAGACCGTAGAACATGGAGTCGATGATATTACCAATGGCTCCGGTTGTAACCAGAGCTACCAGGATGATATACAGCTTCCGATGCTTTCCCGACTTGATAATGTGGCACAAATACCACAACAGAACACAGATGGCGGTGAGGCGCAGCAGACTAAGCCAGAACTTGCCGATAAACGTCATTCCCCAAGCCATTCCATTGTTCTCAACGAACTCAATAAAAAACCAATCAGTAACACGCACAGACTCGCCAAGGCAAAAATGGGTCTTGATGTACAACTTGATAATCTGATCGATAATCAAAAGTACAACCATCATTGCGGTGACGAGCCAGCCGATATGTAATTTACTATTTTTCTCCATTTATTAATGTTTTCTTGCTTCCTTGGAAGCTACACTCAATGTGGCATGAGGTACAGCACGTAAACGCTCCTTAGGAATCAACTCGCCTGTCTCGCGGTCGATACCGTAAGTCTTGTTCTCAATACGAATCAACGCAGCCTCCAAGCCCTTGATAAACTTCTGCTGGCGCTGAGCCATCTGGATGATTTCCTCCTTGCTCTGTGCCTCACTTCCCTCCTCCAGGGCCTTATAGGTTGGAGATGTATCTACCACATCATTACTGTCAGAGTGATTAAGCTGAGCCATACAGTCTCTGTAGGTCTGCTTTGCCACCTTCAATTTCTCTTCAATAATAGCGCGGAACTCAGCGAGATCCTCATCGCTATAACGTGCTTTTTCGTTAGCCATAGATATTCTTTTGTTATAAAGTTATTATTAATGTTGTTTAGCTATAAAGGTATTAGAAGTTAGAAGTAAGCAGTTTTGGTAAACTCCGAACTCCCAACTTCTAACTCCTAGCTTATTTAATTCTTCTCTACAAGAATGTTCAACTTAAAGTCATCAAACCCGGTCTCAACACCTGCGTTGTCGCCGATTTCGATGCTGTCTGCCAATACCTGACCCTTGATGTAGTCGGCGAATGCCTCGATGGCTGCGTCAGTCTCCTCATTAGGAGCCAC
>USQD01000260.1 GCA_900556795.1 uncultured Prevotella sp.
CTTTGCATTCGAAACCGCCATTTCCGAAACAGCGGTTTCGAAAAATAACATCAAAAAGGAACTATAAAATTATAGAAATATGAAGTTCTTCGGAAGACAAAACGAAATAAAAGAATTGGCTCAGGAGAGATTGTCCATGGATAGACAACCTCTCCTAACCAAAGCAGCAGGAATTACATCAAGTCACACTTCTCCCCGGTGTTCTTCTCAACCTTCTCGCCATCTTTCAGGATGCGAGCCTTATAGCCAAACTTCTCAAAACCTTTCTGGAGTTTCTCTGAGGTTGTCTTGTCGGCATTATACTGTACTGTGACAGTCTGGTTTGGCACAGAGGTTTCAATGCTCTTGATTCCCTTCTCGAAGCGAAGGTTGCTCTTGATCTTATTCTCACAAGCCGCACAGTGCATCTGTGGGGTTGTGGTGAACACTACGGTCTTGATGTCCTTGGCAAAGGTTACCATTGCCACCATCATCATTGTGAACATTACTAAAATCTTCTTCATAACTTTTCTATTTGATTAAATAATTCAACATTTAACATTCTCCCTTAAAAGTGTACTCTCACTCCTGCGTAGAACATCCTGCCCTCTACAGGTCCCCAAACCAAGGTTGGCTCGAAATCGCTTCCCCATGGGTTGCTGGCACCATAGATAGGAGTTTTCTGCTTGAAACCAGTCAGGTTCTCGCCTCCCACATAGATACTCCAATGGCGGAACCATCTCGTAACCTGCGCACTCACTTGCCCGAAGCTATGGAAACGAGGAGACCATGACTGGCTTCCATCTGCCAACTGGTAAGGCTCAGAATTTCTGCCTCCACCATTCAACTGCACGGTGGCATCAAATTGCCAAAGGTCAAGTGGAGTCTTATAGGAAGCCGTGAAGAGCGCCTTATACTTACTGGTCAATGGCTTCTCTTTCAAGGTTTTGCCATAATCGTAGGTACACTTCACATTGTTCAGACGATAAGCCGCTGTTATCTCCAAGCCCTTCAGCAATGGATAAGAGGCATCTATCTGGAAGGTGTGCGAATAAGACTTGCCCATCAAATTGCAGATGGAGATAAGCCCCTTGTTGGCATCATAATCCACCACCGCTTGATTCTTGAAGTCGGTATAGTAATACTCAGCGTTCAGTTTCAGTGTCTTGCCAAACATCGGGATGTAGAAAGCGGTACTCATACCATAGTTCCAAGCCTCCTCTTGCTTAAGCCCATCACCCGTAATCTGAAACTCCCTGCCGCTCGCCAAGAGATAGTTGTACTCTGCCAAGCCAAATACCGTGCGATAGCCCTTGCCTGCTGACAAGCGGATGCTGATGGCATCGACAGGCGAATACTTCACGTGGAAACGAGGGGTGAAGAAATTGCCATAGATAGAGCTATGGTCGAAACGGACACCTGCCATCGCTGTCAACTTCGTGCCTAACGTATAGGTGTATTGGGCGTATGCTCCAGGAGTCGTCTCCTTCTCGTTCATTCTCTGCATCTCCGACAAAAGATAAGGAGAGTCTTCTTGCCCTACTGCCGGTCTTGGAGAAACATTCACATTGGCGCGTTGTCCCAGGTAATCATGGTTGACGCTCAAACCTACCGACAAATTGTGCTGATGAGTAAAATTGGTCTCAAACATCAGCGAGCCATAGAGATTCTTCTCATTGAGGTCGTAGAACTTGTTGCCATACTGGGCATCGAGCTGGTGCATCGAAGCCGAGGACATGAAGGCAATATTGGTGCCATGCTCGTGATTGAGGATGAAGGCATGTTTCATATAACCCTCATAGCGGTTGGTATGGAGCTTGATTCTATAAATATCGTCACTATGAACATGCGTCTCATCCTGCCCGCTGGTACGAATCTCCTTCAAAGTCCCAAGTCCACCATGGAAGATGTAGTTCTTGCCTTTATACACCCAACGGTTTTGCACATTATATTGTTCCCTGCCTGGCATATCATAGAAGCCATCGCCATTATCATCATGGTTTTTGAGGATATTCTCATGATGCAACAATATCTCCGTTGCCCACTTATCCGACAGATGAACGTTGGCATCGGCATTTGCCTCGATTCGGCTCTTGGTATCGCCAAAGAGGTTCACCTCCACCTGTTGCTCATCCTCTGGTTGCAAGTAATCCACATTGATTTGCCCCGTAATCGACTCATAGCCATTCTTCACCGAAGCACTTCCCTTCGATACCTGAATGCCTTTCATCCAAGGACCTGGCACATAGCCCAGGGCGTAAGGGATGGCAGCACCACGGAAGTTAGGGAGATTCTCGGTGAGCATCTGTACGTAAGTGCCCGAAAGACCAAGGAGTTTGATTTGTCTTGCGCCCGTCGTGGCATCATTATAAGCCACATCCACCGATGGATTGGTCGTAAAACTCTCACCCAAGTTGCAACAAGCCGCCTTGAAGAGTTCATTCTTGTTCACAGCAATGCCATTCACGGCACCAGCCAATCGGGAAGTGCCCGACTTACGAGCCACCACCTTCACCTCCTGCAAGGTCTCGTCCTTGAAGATGGAATCCTGAGAGGAGGAATCCACAGAGTTATTTCTTACAGAATTGTGATATGACAACAGAGAAGATCGGAAGAGCGTCGTGTAGGGAAAGAGTGTAGATCTCGGTGGTCGCCGTATCATTAAAAAAAAAAAA
>USQD01000261.1 GCA_900556795.1 uncultured Prevotella sp.
TCTTTCGAAAGGAGTACGATTGAGTATACTTCTACCCAGTGTAACTTCATCCGTATATTCCAATTCATCACCTACTGAGATTCCCCGGGCGATAACCGATAGTTTTACCGGAAAATCAGCAAGCTTACGGGATATGTAGAAATTGGTGGTATCACCCTCCATCGTACTACTCAAAGCAAAGATTACCTCCTTGATTTCTCCTGCAGCCACACGCTGCACTAAAGAATCGATTTCTATATCAGAAGGACCAATTCCATCCATCGGTGAGATAACCCCTCCCAGCACATGATAGAGACCATGAAACTGCTGAGTGTTCTCTACAGCCAATACATCCTGTACATTCTCTACAACACAAATCGTAGTAGCATCCCGACGTGAATCGGAACAAATAGGACATACATCCGTATCGCTGATATTATGGCATACACGGCAATACTTTACTTCACGCTTCATTTTAGAGATGGAATTGACAAACTGATCAACCTCCTCCCCACTCTGGCGGAGCATAAAAAGCACAAGGCGCAAGGCGGTCTTACGCCCTACGCCCGGTAGCTTAGCAAACTCAGCCACCGCCTTCTCCAGCAATGCCGACGAAAACTGTTGCTGCATATTCTATTATAAATAAACGCCAATACCAACCTTCAGACCTACAGTAGAATAATTGGAATGATTCTTAAAACTCTGATCATAATATACGGCCGGCTCTATTGTAACCTGCTTGCTGATGAAGAAAGCATATCCAACCTCAACACCCGGCATCACATCATTATAACTACCAGTATGAATCAATTTCACACCAGCACCGAGATAAATACCATTCTGTTCTATATAATATCTACCCTGAGCCCCTAAAGCCCAATAGTCCTTCACACCGTCTAAGCCAGAATGCTTATACTCTGCTTGCGCCAAGAGCATCATATCATCTTCTAAAAAATATCCAGCCTTAGCCTGAATGCCAAGATTGAGTTCCTCTGAGCCATTATAACTCAAATTCAACCCCGTCAATGAGGCACCACAATATTTTTTATCACTTTCAAACTGAGCATGGGCTGCGACAGACATCATCAGTCCCAATGCCACAACAGCTATTTTTTTCATACGCATGATAATGTGTATTAGTTAATAATTATTTCTTTATTTTCTTAAACCAAGAGAAGAACCACACCAATGCTACCACCAGGATAATTATACTACCCGAATACCCGAGAGTTCCGCCAAGTCCTAACGCCTGCGGAGATACCAACAGGAAGGTAGAACAAACCACTGTCATAAACAAGGCTGGCACCAAGGTAATGATAAACGGTTTCTTCTGTTGTACCAAATAAACAGTTATAGTCCATAGGGTAAATACAGACAAAGTCTGATTAGCCCATCCGAAATACTGCCAAATGATATTGAATCCATCCGGATTCTCCATCTGCCATACCAAGATACCCACCGTAGCAGCAAACAATGGTATGCAGACATATAATCGCTTACGCATAGAGCGTTGTTCCAATCCGATAAACTCAGCTATGATAAGGCGCGCACTTCTCAAAGCAGTATCACCACTCGTAATAGGAGCAGCAACTACTCCCAATAAAGCCAGAATACCACCAGCCACGCCAAGCCAACTGGAACAAACCAGTTTTACCACTTGCGGAGCTGTGAAATTCTGAAGGAGAGACTTACCTCCATCAGCCTGCGCAATAAACTCTTGAGCCACCTCAGGAGATACGCACTCACGCCATCCTCCATAGTAGAAGAAGTACATGGAGACCGTAGCCCAAATCAAAGCAACAATACCCTCTGTAATCATCGCTCCATAGAATATAGGACGTCCCATCTTCTCATTCTTCATACAACGAGCCATCAACGGACTCTGTGTTGCATGAAAACCACTGATGGCACCGCATGCAATGGTAATAAAGAGACAAGGGAATAACGGATTAACATTCATATACTCCCCTGCACCCAACCAAGCAGGATTCTCATTCAGATTACAATCATCCAGATTGCTCCAAAGTTCAGGCAATGTTGGCCATTTCAAGAACAAGCCAATCATCAACGCTCCAGCCATAAACAGAAGCGAAAAAGCAAAGAGTGGATATACCTTACCGATAATCTTATCAATAGGCAACAATGTCGCTATGATATAGTATAGGAAAATGACTAATATCCACATCATCTGACTACCCCATATATCTTTCAATATTACAGCTGGACTGTACACGAATACAGCACCCACCATCATCAAAAGCAATACAGAGAAAACCAGCATCACCTTTTTTGTAGTCCCACCGAGATACTTACCCACTAACTCAGGCAATCCTGCACCACCATTACGGATACTGAGCATACCACTCATGTAATCATGCATGGCTCCTGCAAAGATACATCCGAAGATAACCCACAGGTAAGCCACTGGTCCATACCAGGCACCCATGATAGCTCCAAAAATTGGTCCCGTTCCCGCAATATTGAGAAACTGAATCATAAAGATTTTCCAACTTGGCAGCACCATGAAGTCGACACCATCGGCTTTGGTCACTGCTGGCGTAGGGCGGTCATCAGGACCGAACACTCTCGCCACAAATTTTCCATAAAGCATGTAGCCCAAAACAAGAGCCACTAAACTAATGATAAAACTGACCATATTCTTGT
>USQD01000262.1 GCA_900556795.1 uncultured Prevotella sp.
GTCAAAAGCTCCCCCCTTTCGGGGGAGCTGGCAATGCGACGCATTGACTGAGAGGGTTTTGTATTTTACAGTGCTTCATCGTCAGGGCGCTGAAGAGCTGGCTGCTTTATCTTTGGAAGGTGCTTCTTCCTTCTGAGCCATGCTGCTTTTCGCTTTTCGTAGTCTTCGCGATGTCGCTCAAGAAAATTATCTGCCATGTCGTCTGATTATTCTTCCTTAAACTTACTATAGATTACCTTAATCTTGACAGGGCTGTTTTGCTTCGTACCCTTTTGGAGTCGGGTAGAGGTAAGTGCCATGTCATGATTGATCTTGGTGATTACAGTAGCGTTGTTCAGTGTGCTGGTTGTTACCGTTACCGGTACCAGTACCACCTTGTTCCAGTTGTCGCTCGTGCCCTTGTTCTTGTACATCACAGAGATGAGGTTACTGATGTTGTTGAATGTAAAGGCATTGTTCACGGTAGAACCGGTCTTGCTGTAGCTGGCAGTATACGTGGTACGATTGTCTGTAATCTTGTTTTTCTCGAAGAAGCTGTTCAGACTGTCTTTCTGTACCATCAGGATAGTAGAAGGTACATCAAACTGATATTTGTTGTTGTTATCAGTATTGTTGAGTCGTGGGAATGAGATAGTAGCCGTATTGAGCGTATCTTTCTCATGTCCTCTCATGATTTCCTCTACAGGCAGGGTAACCTCAGTGAAGATTCCTGCTGGTGATTTGATGTAAGTGCAAGACTCGTCTGCTGCCAACTGAGCCAGCTTGCTGGCATCATTGGTAATCTTGTTCAGCTGCAATACCTCCTCGGTTCCTTCGAAGCGATGATAGCCATGACCTACGGCTGTACTGTCTGTAACGCCATCAGAAGCCTTGATCTGCTTCTTGCGGGTCCAATAGAACTGAAGCTCGGTGTTCCAGATGTTAGCCACGTTGCCTACACCGCCCACGCTCTTGATGTAGAAGCCTGGGCATACGTTGTGAATGAAGCGGTAGCTGGTCTCGAAATACTCAGGATGCTCATAATAGGTCTGCATGATATAAGAACCATAGTTCTTGTAGGTCTTGCCGTCCTTGGTATATGGCTTGTTGAGATAAATCTTGAAGTTAGTTACATAGTTGCTGAGCTGATAGGTGGCACTTGCCTTGAAATTGTCTTTGTTGACATATCCATCGGCAAAGGCATCAAAGTCGGAGAGATAGTTGGAGTTCTCCGGCATCGCCTTGGTCATCTCGTAAGCCGTCACCTTCATTGGGGCGAGGGTATCGCCGTATGTGCTCCTGTAAGAGACGAGCAGGAAGCAGGAGTCTGCTTCGATTCTGCCACCGTTGGCATTCTGGATATACTGCAGGGTATCGATGTTGAAATTAGGAAGTACGCCAAACTGGCTCATGTAATCGCCCGAAACGTATGTACCCGTTTCTGGATCCTTTACTTTTCCTATCAAGCCTGAATTGCTTCTGTTAAGCACTGGACCTGCAACTAGAGAATTGGTAGCTACATCAAAAACAGCGTTAGAGATGTTGATGTTGTCTACATTGTTAGTGATGCTACCACCGATGTTCTCGGTGGTGTCATCACATGCAGCGAAAGTCATCGCTGCTATCATCATAACCGTTAATAATCTAAGAATTTTCATTATCCTTGATAAATTGTATACTAATACCTAAACTTTAATCTTCGTCTGGGCATACCTCGTTGATGAGCTTAGCGTATGGATCAGCAAAGTCATCGCCTGGGAAACGGAGTAAAGGCTTGTTCTTGTCTTCTGCATACTTGATGACTTCTGCATTGACGCCTTCGGCAGCTTCTACTACGCCGTCGCTGTAGTCGATGGCCATTTTTGCCAATTCGAGGAAGTCAAAGTCGTCACCGTAATCTGCAAGCATGTCAGGTGTTGCTTCACGATACTCCACGCACTGTTTGAAGTTGTGACCCAGAGAGCCTTTCAACTCGTTAGGATAGAATGCGCAAATCACCTTCGATTCTGCGAATGAAGGCTCTTCTGCGTATGCTGTCTTGATGTAGAAAGGAACCACTGCGCTTACCCATCCTTGGCAAACGATGACGTCTGGCTGCCAGCGCAGCTTCTTGACTGTTTCCAGTACACCACGTGCGAAGAAGATGGCACGCTCACCATTGTCTGTGTATTCCACGCCCTTCTCGTCGGTACTCATTTGTCGACGGTTGAAGTAGTCGTCGTTATCTATGAAATAGATTTGCTGACGTGTTGTTGGTATAGATGCTACCTTGATGATCAGAGGGTGATCAGAATCATCAATGATAAGGTTCATACCAGACAGGCGGATTACCTCATGCAATTGTCCGCGACGCTCATTGATTGTGCCCCATTTAGGCATAAAGGTGCGAATCTCAAAACCTGCTTCCTGCATCTTCTGAGGTAGTTCGCGTCCCATGATTGACATGTGAGTCTCGGCTACGTATGGGTCGACCTCCTGATTGATAAATAGTACTTTCTTTGCCATAAAACTTAAATTTTATTCTTACGAATTACGTGCAAAGGTACAAAAAAAAATCCAAATATTGGCATTTTTTCTTTTAAAAAGGAGTTTTTCTACGTTTATTCGCTTTTTTTTAGGTTTTTTCTTTCTTATTTCAGAAAAAAGT
>USQD01000263.1 GCA_900556795.1 uncultured Prevotella sp.
ATACTTTTATTGAACTTTTCTTTGGGTTTTGCCATATTTTCATTAACTTTGCCAGCAAAACTATCATTAAGAGTAACCCTTTAAAATAAACGTATTATGCAGATATTATTGGCAAATGCCAAAATCATGTTTGATAAGGCAGATAGGGCAGCTGTTTCAAAGCCACTTTTCCAGTCTGTGGCAGAAATGTTGGCTGCAGAAATGGCTAAGCTGGACGTAGAGGAATTGGCTAGGCAACTTGATTGCAGCCACAAGATAGCTTTGGAAAACTGGAAACGCTATCGTAATTTTATGGCTGCAGAGAAGATGCCTGCCATACTTTCCTACAATGGACAGGCGTATAAGCATCTACGTGCCAACACTTTGGGAGAAGAATCCCTGCAGTATGCCCAGAAACATCTCTGGATTACCTGCTTTCTCTATGGATTGCTTCGGCCGATGGATGGCATCGTGCCTTATCGTATGGAGCATTGCGTGACGCTTGAAGCTACAAACGACAAGCCGATCAATCAATTTTGGAAAGATAAACTTACCGATGTTCTTATCCACAGTGTGAAAGCTGACGATGGCATACTTATCCATCTCTCTACAGCAGAATATGAACATCTGTTTGATTGGAAGAGAATTTGCAGGGAAGTGAAAGTCATCCAGCCCCTCTTTTATGTTCGCCAGAAGGATGGTAGGCTGAAAATGCAGGCTGTGTGGGCTAAATCCTGCCGTGGAGCTATGGTGAGATACATTCTAAGCAACCAACTTGCTACTCCAGAAAAATTGGCAGCCTTCAGTTACGAAGGTTTTGAATACACACCAGAATTAGGAGAAGTGGCTTTTCCGCATTTCGTTCGTAATATAACAAAATAGTACTTTTTTGCCTTGTTGCTTATTCTGCCAATCGGATGCTCATCGGGCTTACGGTGATGAGGCGCTTCTTGTAGAGGTCGCCAATGGCACGCTTGTAAACCTTCTTGCTCACGTGGAAACGCTCGTAGATGTCATCGGCCTCGCTCTTGTCGCCAAGGTTGCACTCACCGTCGTTGTCCAGAAGATACTGGTAGAGGGTCTCGGCGAAATCGGCAGTCTGCTGGATGCCGGTCTTCTGCAGGGTTACGTCTATCTTTCCGTCAGGACGAACTCTTCCGATGTATCCCTTCATCTTGTCACCCGTGTGGATGTACTGGAAGATCTGGTCCTGATAGAGGAGACCCGGATACTGGTTGTCGATGATAACCTTGAAGCCGAGGTCGGTCTTCTGCCAGATGAGGAGATCCACCTCGTCACCATGCTTGTAGTGAGGATGGTCTTCGTTGAGATAACGCTCAATCTTGGCAGAGGCAACGATGCGATAGCTCTCCTCGTCGATGTGGATATGCACGATGTAGGAGTTGCCGAGCACCATGCGCTTCTTCTGTTCGCGGAATGGGCAGAAGATGTCCTTCATCAGGCCCCAGCCCAGAAAGGCTCCGTATTCGTTGACCCATTTCACTTCGAGATAGGCGAAGTCGCCCACCTTAGCCAATGGGGTTTCTGTAGTAGCGATGAGACGCTCTTCCTGGTCGAGATAGAGGAAGACATCCAGCTCGTCGCCGATGCCGACATTCTCAGGAACGTAGCGGGATGGAAGGAGGATTTCTCCCTCATCACCACCATCGAGATACAGACCGAAATCTACTTTCTTTACGATGCGAAGGCGATTGTAATCGCCGAGTTTTATTTTCTTTGCCATATCATATTATTTTCGAGAATATAAAATGCTTTTGCCCTTACAGGGCGACAGTTTTGCGTCCGTAATTACCCAGGGTGTTGCCCTGGGCTAGGAGCTTCTGCCCTTTCAGGGCGTTTAGATGCAATCTATGGATGAGTCTGGTTCTTCTGCAGAAACTTCTTTATTGTTATCAGCAGTTTCTTCCTGGCTATCAGCAGCACCTGCCTCCACCGTTTTCTCTATCATTCCATCCTTGAGATGGATGGTGCGGTCAGTGATGGAAGCAAGACCCTCATCGTGGGTGACGATGACGAAAGTCTGGCCGAACTTGTCTCTCAGGTCGAAGAAGAGCTGGTGAAGCTCAGCCTTGTTCTTGGTGTCAAGACTTCCTGATGGTTCATCAGCAAGGATGACGGCTGGATTGTTGACCAAAGCTCTTGCCACGGCAACACGCTGCTTCTCACCACCCGATAATTCGGCAGGCTTGTGGTTGGCTCTGTCGCTCAATCCCATGAATTCCAACAATTCCTCGGCACGTTCCTTGGCTTCCTTGCGGCTCTTGCCAGCGATGAAGGCAGGAATCATGATGTTCTCCAGGGCTGTGAACTCCGGTAGAAGCTGATGGAACTGGAAGACGAAACCGAGATGCTGGTTGCGGAAATCGCTCAGTTTCTTGGTGCTGAGGCTGCGCACATCCACACCATCCACCTCTATGCTGCCGCTATCTGGCTTGTCGAGGGTACCGATAATCTGGAGAAGGGTAGTCTTTCCGGCACCACTAGGACCGACGATACTTACCACCTCGCCCTTGTCAATATGCAGGTCGATGCCCTTAAGCACCTGCAGGGAGCCGAAGCTCTTGGTTATACCTTTTATATCAATCATTTTCTAACTCAAAATTATTTTGCAGGCAAAATTAA
>USQD01000264.1 GCA_900556795.1 uncultured Prevotella sp.
AAAAGGTAAAAAATGAGAAGTAGATCAAATGTTACTTGGTTTTCAACCAAAGTGAGATATCAGAAAACAATGGAGGATGGTTCTGAGAAGGTGGTTACAGAGAATTATCTCGTAGATGCCTTGAGCTTTACAGAGGCTGAGAGTGCTATCACCGATGAAATGTCTGTTTATGTCAGCGGAGAATTTCAGGTTAGTGGTATTGCAAAGGCTGCCTACCATGAGGTTTTCTTCAGCGATGTAGACGATGATGACAAGTGGTACAAGGCTAAGTTGCAGTTTATCACCCTTGATGATAAGACTGAGAAGGAGAAGCGTTCTACTGTAAACTATCTCGTTCAGGCTAAGTCTCTGGCCCGTGCACTCCGTTATGTTGACGAGGAAATGGGTAAGACCATGATCGACTATGACACACTTGGTCTTACCGAGACCAATCTGATGGATGTTTTTGAGCATCAGGCTCCTAATAAGGAGGAGAAGAACGATGTGCCTGAGTACGAGCAGGGCAATGCAGAACAGCCAGCTGAGTAATTAGGTATACCTTATGTCATACTTCCAGCAAAAGCAAATGGCTAAGGAATCATTATTAATTATAAATTCTTAATTATTAATTGAACTATGTATGATGTAAAAGGAAATCTTCGGGAAGTGTTGGGTAACTTGCCTGCGGGAGTTAATCTCGTAGCCATCAGTAAGTTTCATCCCAACGAGTATATCGAGGCTGCATACGAAGAGGGACAACGTATCTTTGGTGAAAGCCATGAACAGGAACTTGCCAGGAAGGTAGAGTCCTTGCCTAAGGATATCGAGTGGCATTTCATCGGTCATCTTCAGACCAATAAGGTGAAGTATATCGCACCTTATATCTTGATGATTGAATCGGTAGACAGTCTGAAACTTCTTAAGGAGATTGAGAAGCAGGCTGCCAAGCACAATCGTGTGGTGAAGGTTCTTCTGGAACTTCATCTGGCTGAGGAAGATACCAAATCGGGTCTTTCTCTTGATGCTTGCCGCGAACTCCTGGAGGCAGGCGAATGGCGGGAGATGAAGCATGTGCAGATTTGTGGCATCATGATGATGGCATCTAATACAGACGATGAGCAGCAGATTGCTCAGGAGTTTGATGAGGCTGCCCGGTTCTTCGATGAGATAAAGGCCAGATATTTTGCTGATGATGATGCTTTCTGCGAGCGTAGCTGGGGTATGAGTCACGATTATCATATTGCCGTCAAACACGGCAGCAATATGGTGCGTGTGGGTACTACCATCTTTGGGCCTAGAATATATTAAAATAATACGAGGGTGTGTCTTTAAACATGACACACCCTCTTTGTTTATATAGTTAGTATACTATCTTCTGTCCCTTGTTGGTGATATAAATCTTGCCCTTTTGTGGAACGGAAACCTTACTGCCTTCCAGGTCAAAATAGACTGTCGGTCTGTCTTTACCGATGATGACCGAAGAGATTCCGGTAGGAGAGAAGTTCTTGAGATAATCGAAGGTTACCAGACCGGTTGCTTCATCCTTTGTGATGTTGTAGAGCGGATGACTCGTATCAACACTGTTGTTCAGGGTGATACTGGTCAGACTGTTCACCTCATACTCTGTAGCAGAGCCCGCCTTGTAGGTTGGGAACGGGTCGTTCTGAAGACTCGTTTTAATATCATCGCCGCTGACGCCCGTGTTATAGCTGTTGTATACCATTCCGTCTGCAGGAACAATCATTACCCTTGGCTTTCCTTCCTTGTTGTTGGGATTATCCCCCAGATAAACCGAAGTCTTGTCATCGTAGTCGATGCGCCATACCAGCAATCCGTAACCCGGAGCCTCCTTGTACCATCCCTCGTTTCTGATATTCTGCAGCAGCAGGTATTCGCCCTGGCTGTTGGCTATAATCTTGTATGCATCCGATGCCTTGTCGTATGGTTCCAGCTTTATCTGCTTCGCCTCGGTATCAGAAAGGAGGGTAGGCTGTTTCCATCCTACGATGCTCTTCTCCCATGGTGAATAAGGGATAGGCTGATAGCCGTTAGCCTGATAACTGCCCATATCCATAACGTCCCAAAATTCAGGACTCTGGTTGTGGTCTGTGATGCCGTTGGTCGGATAGATGTCTGGCAAACCGAGGGTATGCGAAAACTCATGACAGAAGAGACCGATACCATTGATGAAGTATTTACCGTCTTGGGTTTCTGCAGGCGTATTGTTCAGCTCGTTGTTAATGCCGTACCGGCATACGTATTTTCCGTCGTTGGTTCTCAGTTTTCCTATGGTACCCGATTTCGGCCAGAGACAATCGCCAGAATTACCTAAGATGCTTTCAGAATAGCCGGCATAGATTACATATACTAGGTCTACATATCCGTCGCCATCGCTGTCGTAATCGGCAAAGTTAACCTTGTCGTCTACCTGCTGGCAGGCTTCCTTAATCATCTGAGGATAGTTGGTGTCACTTCCGTCGTCAACTCCGTTCTTGCCATAATAAGCAGAATTCTTGCTTACCGTAACAGGACCCACTACGTCAAACTGTGGTATAAACTGGTTATCGCTCATGTCAGCGAAATACTG
>USQD01000265.1 GCA_900556795.1 uncultured Prevotella sp.
TCTCTTGTGATATCATTTTAATATCGTATATTTGCGATATCAAAATGATATCAACATCAATAACGTAATAAATAAAGTAAAATTATGGAGAATAAGGAATTTACGTATCAGGGAAAGACCTTGAATGGCATCCTGATGTTAGTGTTAAACATCATCGGCTTCCTGGCTGGAGTTGGCTTGTTTATATTTGCCTGCGTTTCGCAAGAGGGCTGGCTGGCAAATGTCTGTGGTGTTTGTGGCGTACTGCTTCTCATCCTGAGCATCATCTGCGTCTGCGGTTTCATCCTGGTGGAGCCGGGTCAGGCTCGCGTATTGCTTTTCTTCGGTAAGTATCGTGGCACTTTTACAGAGCCTGGTTACTATTGGCTGAATCCGTTCATCAGTCAGAAAAAGCTTTCGCTTCGTGTGCGCAACCTCGATGCCGAACCTATCAAGGTGAATGACAAGACGGGTAATCCGATTATGATTGGTATGGTGCTGGTATGGAAACTGAAGGATACCTACAAGGCTATCTTCGAGATTGATACCCAGACGATGGCTGAAGGTTCTACGGGTCAGGCAGGCATTGGTGCTTCTGCTGCACAGATCATGAATATGCTGGGCCGCTTTGTCCAGATTCAGGCAGATGCTGCTCTCCGACAGGTAGCCGGACAGTATGCCTACGATGATGACGAGGGGGAAAAGTCGAATCAGATTACGCTTCGAGATGGAAGTGATGAAATCAATAAGGAGTTGGAGGCTCGCATCGATGAGCGATTGGCAATGGCAGGTATCGAGGTAGTAGAGGCTCGCATCAACTATCTGGCTTATGCTCCGGAAATCGCAGCCGTGATGCTTCGTCGCCAGCAGGCTTCAGCCATCATCTCTGCCAGGGAGAAGATAGTAGAAGGAGCCGTGTCGATGGTGAAGATGGCATTGCAGAAGTTGAGCGATGAAGATGTGGTAGAGCTTGATGACGACAAGAAGGCTGCCATGGTCAGCAATCTGCTCGTAGTGCTCTGTGGCGATGATACTGCTCAGCCTGTAGTAAATACGGGAACATTGAATCATTAAAAAAGTATGGCTAAAAAGGAAACAAATACGAAGAGTTTTATATTGCGCATTGATTCGGAAACGATGAGTGCCATTGAAGCGTGGGCGGAGGATGAGTTCCGCTCAACCAACGGCCAGCTGCAATGGATCATCGCCGAAGCGCTGCGCAAGGCTGGCAGACTGCCTAAGAAAAAGAAGGCTGCATCAAAGAAATCAAAGGAAGAAGTCGATTCAAATCAAATAGAAGAGAAGAAGAAAGATGAATAATAAAATATTTAATTTTGTGCTTGATTTATTCAAGAATGGCGATAAGGAAGAGCCAGCTGGCATCTTTGCGCAAGTCAAGATTTATCGTTCTACAAGTGCCAGGGTCTTTGAATTTATTGTAGGAATCCTGGTTCTTGCCATATGGCTGCTCACCATCAGAAATATCATTCATTCCACATCTGATGATTGGTTTCTGTATATTGTCATAGCTGCGGTAGGTACACTTGTTTCAGTTCAAAACTTGCGTCATAGCTATCATCCCACAGCCATTGATTTGCCTTTCGTCAAGATAGTTAATGCCCGACAGGTATATTATCTTTCTCTCAGCAGTCGCTTTGCTTCTGTAGGATTATCTCTCTTCTTTCTATGGATTAGTTGTGTTGATTTGATAAATAACGAGGATCTGTTTTTTGGAGGAATGGTAGCTTGCTGTGTCCTTTTATGTCTGAACTGTGTATTCTTTATCTATAAGATATACCAGTTGAGAAACCTGGTAGAAGTAGAGGATCCTGAGCCAGCTATCAAAAACGAGAAACTCTTGACCATCGGTGTATTGGTATTGACGGTGGTTTTAGGTTTTGCGATGCATCTCCTGCCGATTTGGGATTGTATGCCAAAGATATTAAGTAGTTTTTTAAGAGGAATCCTCGTCATAGCAATTGTTGTCGGCATCGTCTGGGTATGCAATAGATACTTCGGCCTTTTCCGTGAAATAGATAAAGACGCCTCCGATTCATCCAGGAAATAGAGGCGTCTTCGATTCGTCGCAACGGTTATTTATTCCCCGATAATCGTTGCGATGAGGTGTCGGCTTCCGCCTCCCTCTCTGAATTCACAGAGGTAAATCCCCTGCCATGTACCAAGGTTCAGTCTTCCGTTGGTAATAGGAATGGTGAGCGATACCCCCACCATGCTCGATTTGGCATGTGCCGACATATCCGTAGGTCCTTCATCCTGGTGCAGATATCTTGGGTCGCCATCCGGAACCAGTCTTTCGAAGATACCCTTCAAATCATGTCTCACATCCGGATCGAAGTTCTCGTTCAGCGACAATCCACAACTGGTATGTCTTACGAAGAGATTCAGAATCCCCGTTTTAGGCAGCGCCGGCAAGTTCCTCATCACCTCGTTGGTTACGAGGTGAAAGCCGCGAGGAAGCGGACGCAATGAAAATTCAACTTGCTGTATCATATCATTCTTTGTTTTTATATTTCAATTGTTTGTATCTTTCTGATTGTCAATTTACAAAGGTAA
>USQD01000266.1 GCA_900556795.1 uncultured Prevotella sp.
GTAATCTTGAACCAATCCTTGAAGGAGTACTTAATCTTGGTTCCAGCCGTCCAGTCACGCGCCTGACTGAAGGTCATATCCTGAATGAGGTCGTAGGTGTTCATATAGAACGCACTACCGTAGGCAAGAATCTCCAGGTTCTTGAAAGGGTCGTAGAAAACCTTTTGCGATACCGAGATATGCTCTGTACCCTCGATGCCCATTGGCGGACGGGAAGCCACGCTGGTAATGGTCACGTCGTGGTCGAGCCAAGGGTTCGCCTCTTGGGTATAGACCTTCTTGTCGTTCTCCGCCTGATACATGTAGAAGGCATCGCTCGAAGAATACCACACATCCGTCTGCGAAGTTACCTTGCCAGCATTGAATCCTGCTGATACCCAGCTCTGCAGGTTCGGGCGGTCGGCGTTCTTCTCAAACATATACAGGAAATCCTTTTGGGAAGGATTCTTGTAGTTGGTTTCGTTCATCTGTCCCCAGCGTACACCAGCCTGAATATCGATAGGCTTGGTAGTTTTCTTGGTGATGAGGTTGATGACGGCACCCGATGCACGGCTTCCGTAGAGGGTACTGCTGGCACCCTTCACGATTTCGATGCGGTCGATGGCATGGAGGTTGAATCGCTCATAGTCGAGGTTACCCGCCATGTCGCCCGTCAATCGCTCACCATCCTGCAGGAAGAGCACGTGGCGGGCATCCAAGCCCTGCATGGAGATTTCGTTGCCGAAACCCACCTTCTGGATGTTCATACCCGGTGTCTCCTGTTGCAGAGCCTTGGTCAGGTCGGCATAGCCTGCATCTACCAGTTCCTTACCGCCGATCACCTGCGTGCTCACTGGCGAGAGCTTGATAGGTCGGGCGGTACGGGAACCAGTAACCACCACCTCGTTCACCTTCATCACGTCCTCGGTCATGAAGAGCTTGAGGGAGCTGTCGCTTCCGATGGTTCCCTTCAGAGGGTTGTAACCCACGGATACCACCTGGTAATAACACTTGTCACTCTGAGGCACCGAGATGGTAGCCTCACCATCCATGTTGGTAACAACACGTTGTGGCGACTTCAATTTCTCGTTGTCGGCGTAGGTAATGACTGCACCGATGATTGGCTGCTCAGTGGCTTTGTCGAAGATACCGAACTTCACCTTTCGCTGTGCAGCGACAGGGAGGGCGAGTATCAGCAGCAAGCCGATGAGCATTACATTTCTAATTGTCTTCATTTATATTGTCATTCTATTTTTTCCAAATCCTTACACGATTTCAGCCTCGCTATGGCTTGTTTCTCTTCCCTTCATTTTTACTTGCAAAAAGAAAGAGAGACATGTCTGGGCATATCCCTCTTTCCTTTTATATATAAGCTACAGTCTCTTATTTGATTCCGTGCTCCTTTTTATACGCTTTCAAGTCTTCCTCGTACTTTGCCTTGTCGGCATCAAATGTTGCGAGACGTGACTTGTCAATAGTCTGCTTGAAACACTCTGAACGTACATTCATCATATTGTAGTTGACGATAAATTGTATTTCGTGTGTTTTGGCATTGTAATAGCCTTGAACGCTACTACCTTTGGCACTTGATGCAGAGCCATCTGTATCTGTACCCCATACAGAGCCGTCTTCACCCTTAAACTTTATCCAACCATCACCTGTATATTCTTTCTGCTCCCAAGAGTTGAGAACCATGGTCTTGACATCACACTTAAAATTGATAATCATTCCCATGTTTCCGACCGTGAAGTCAAGCAAAGAAATGGTGAATGTTTGTGCGTCAGTCTTACTCCATTCAAACTTAAACTTTGTAGGACATCCCTCTGGTAAAAGGGTTTTGTTCACTCCATTCATCGTTGCATTTGTACTAAGTACAATCTCGCCATTGAGATAGTTTGTTGCCTCTTTCACAAGTTCAGAATTTGCATCAGAGTTAGTGATTTCTTCATCAGAAGAACAAGAACAAAATGCAAAAACAGCGAAAAAAAGCAAAGATAGGAAGGCGATGTTTTTCTTGAAGTTTGCTTTCATCATGTAACAAACAAAGGTCTTCCCTTATATTTTAAGGGAAAGACCTAAGTTAATTTATTTTATTGGACATTCTGTTGTGAAATGAACCTCAGTATCGAAAGCAACACCTAAGAATTTTGCATCAACACTCTTAACAGTATACTCCAACTTTCCTGTTGTAGCATCATAGCTACCTTGGATAGTAGCGTAAAACTTCAAACCGCGACCGAAACTCAAGATAATGGCATCAGGGCAATCGTTCACTGTTGTACCATCAAGAACTACATCATCAGCTACTACTTTCAACTTGGCTGGCATTTTGCCAACCTTAAACTCAGACAACACCAATTTGTACGAACCATCTCCATTTGGAGTCAAGGTTGTGTTAAGAGCAGGAGAAACATCATTCTGATGTACAGGATTCTTGTCCTTGTTCATGTAAACTTTGTCCAAGCAACCATAGATAGTTGTCTGAGCTGATGCAGTACTTGCGAAAACCATCATGCTGATGAAGGCAATCGCCATTAAAAACGTTTTTTTAAACATAATTATT
>USQD01000267.1 GCA_900556795.1 uncultured Prevotella sp.
AACCCATTATAATAGAGACTCTTATATTTCTAGCATGCGCTGTATATACAAAGTTCTTTTTACTAGGGTTCACCCCGGAGCCGAAAAGGTGAATGCTTGGGGCAAGTATTCACCCATGAATCTAAAATGCTCCACTTGCGGGGAGCAAAGTGGAGCACATGAAACACATGAAAATAAAGTCCTCTTCCATCTGTGAAGAGGGTGAACCTATCTGATAGTTATCTATCGTTACTATGCGAACAGTCTGGAGAATACTTCGGCAGTTCTACCGGTATAAACCTTCATGTCGGTAACAGGCTTGTAGCCGAAATCCTTATAGGCAAGGAGCTGGAGGGCAGCAAACTGAGAATCGTCAGAAAGACATGCCTGCAACTTGAAATTGCCCATGCTGATGGCTGAAACCGGGAACTTGCTGATGGCAGTTTCCAATTCTGTAGGAGCTGCAGTGAGGATGTTCTGAAGCTTCTTTCCGTCCTCAGCAGTATATTCCTTCTCCTTGATCTGGATCTTGCTCTGTGTTGGCTTGTAGGTGAGCTTGACGCTCCAACCCATGAAACCCTTCTTTACCTGTACGTCATTGAGTGCCATTACGTCTTCACCCATTTCTATATGATTGATCTTTGCCATAATCTTATTACTTGTTTTTATCTTAAATGAATATATATATTGTACTGTTTTTTTGTTATGATAGGGGTGTGATAATCCTTATCGCATCTTGAAGAGATGATGCGACAAACGATATGATATATTATGTATATAAGAGAAAAACAAGCGCTAACAGAGGAGACGCCGCAGGCAAATGACATAATATTTGCTGGCGACATCAAAGTGGATAGGGGCGGTCTCCTGGCGGAAAGGCTCCATCGCACCATCTATAGCGGATAAAAGGGTGAATAATAAATGAATTCTATTTGAAAGCAATCTACTTGCCGATTGATTTCCGTGCATATTGCCACTAGGCAATAAGCGCTGCGGACGACTGCTGCAAATGCGATAGGCGAGCTCGGAAGCATTCTCCAGCTGAGCATCACCCTGATGCTGGTCGTACTCTACCTTAGCCAGCTTATCCTTCTTTGGAAGAGCGTCGGAGGTATAAGAAACAGAGGCAGCAGATACCTCTCCATAGCCTGCGAAGACCATGGACATCAGAAAAATGATGTAAAGTGTCAACTGCCTCATGTTAAATATATTATGGTGTCAGGATGAACTCCAGACACCGGGGATGATTAATAACTTCTTGCGATGATGACACGTGCAACGGCTGGCTTGCCGCTTACCATATCTACACCTGGAGTCTGTTCGTATGCGAAAGGCACGCAACGGATAGTAGCCTGAGTCTCCTCCTTGATCTTTGCCTCGGTCTCGGCTGTACCGTCCCAATGGCAGAGGAAGAAACCACCGTCCTTCACACGCTCCTTGAACTCCTCGTAGTTGTCGCACTCGTAAACGTGAGCATCACGGTAAGCACGAGCCTTCTCGAAGATATTCTTCTGGATGTCTTCCAACATATCCTTTACGCGCTCTACGATGCCGTCGAAGCTAACGTTCTCCTTCTCCAATGTATCACGACGCATGATTTCGATGGTGTTGTTCTCTAAGTCACGTCCACCCATAGCCAAACGAACAGGAACACCCTTCAACTCGTAGTCAGCAAACTTGAAGCCAGGACGCTTAGCTGTATTGTCATCATATTTCACAGTGATGCCGAGCTCACGGAACTGGTCGATGACTGGTTGTAACTTGGCTGTGATCTGAGCCAACTGCTCGTCGCCCTTGTTGATAGGGATGATAACCACCTGGATAGGAGCCAGCTTTGGAGGCAATACGAGACCGTTGTCATCGCTGTGAACCATGATGAGGGCACCCATCAGTCGGGTAGAAACACCCCATGAAGTAGCCCATACATACTCAGGCTTGTTCTCCTTGTTCAAGTATGTTACGTCGAAACTCTTGGCGAAGTTCTGACCCAGGAAGTGAGAAGTACCGCTCTGGAGAGCCTTACCATCCTGCATCATTGCCTCGATGGTATAAGTGTTCAGGGCACCAGCAAAGCGCTCAGTCTCACTCTTCACACCCTGCAATACAGGAACGCCCATGTAGTTCTCTGCAAAATCAGCGTAAACCTTCAGCATCTCCTGAGCCTTTGCCTCAGCCTCTTCCTTGGTAGCATGAGCGGTATGACCCTCCTGCCAGAGGAACTCAGAGGTACGGAGGAATGGACGGGTACGCATCTCCCAACGCATTACGTTGCACCACTGGTTGCAGAGGATAGGGAGATCACGCCATGAATGGATCCAGTTCTTATATGTGTTCCAGATGATGGTTTCTGAAGTAGGGCGGATGATGAGCTCCTCATCGAGCTTTGCGTTAGGATCAACCTCAACCTCTGTGCCATCCTCTGTAGAACGGAGGCGATAGTGGGTAACTACGGCACACTCCTTGGCGAAACCTGCCACGTGCTCTGCCTCACGAGAGAAGAAACTCTTCGGGATGAGGAGAGGGAAGTATGCGTTCTGTACACCTGTCTGCTTAAACATCTT
>USQD01000268.1 GCA_900556795.1 uncultured Prevotella sp.
ATAAATTAATATTATTTTTCCTTTTAGACCACATTATTGCCCTTTTTCTACAGCCGAATAACTGATTTTGATAGCTTTTGCCTGTCTCAAAGCCTGCTTCACGTCTGTGATTACTCCCATCTTCGTATCCTTATCTGCCTTGATGGAAACAGTCATCAACCGTTGGTCTTCTGCCGACATGCGCTTCTTCTCTGCTGCCATATAATCCATCACTTCTGAGGCTGTAGCCAACTTGTCATTCAGCTGAATCTGCGTTTCCTTGCCATATTTGCCCTGCAAATCTTTGGTTGGTTTGCCAATATAGATATGGCTTACTGCCGACTTTTTGGTCAATCGGACCAGATTCTTGCCCTGTGGCACCCTGCATTCTACCTTCAAGGTCACCTGTCGCATGTGGGTAACAATCATGAAGAAGAAGAGTACCGAGAATATCAAGTCAGGCAGAGACGATGTATTCAATTCAGGCACATCATGCGATTTCTTTCTGAAACGAATCATGACTTACCTCCTTTCTCCTGCTGTACTCCTTTCGCTTCCTGCTCCTCAGCATGGGCATCAATTCTTTTATCCTCCTGAGTCATGGCGTTGGCATACGACTCCGTGATGCGCTGAGGACAGACTTTACGGATTTTCTCCTTCTGTTCATTGGTCAGCAGAGCATAATTCCTATGATATTTCTTCTGAGCCGCTTCATTGCGAAGTTGGTCATAAGCCTCCATCAGCTGGTTTTGCATCTGGAAATAGAGATTATAATCTGCATCACGGTCGCTCTCTATGGAGATGAGATGCTTCTTCCCCAGGCGATGCACAAAACAGACGGTTTCATCCTTGATTTGGGCCACCTTCATCGGCTTGTCGTTTACCAGCAGCGTATCGCCTGCAGTCAGATGAATAGCCATCAGGTTATTCTTGTCTACCACCGACTCCTTTCGTTCCTTCTTCTGAGGTTCCGGCGAAGGAAGTTGGCGCAATAATCCCTTATCCACATCCATCGATGTGGTGACAAGGAAGAATATCAGCAGCATAAACGAGATGTCGGCTGTTGAAGTGGTATTCAATCCCGGGGTTTCATGACTTTTCCTTCTTATCAGCATTTTGCTATTTATCTTATAGAACCTATTTCTTTATAAATAATCAGTAGATTACTTCTTCTTTCTGATATATCGGGTTCCGCCAAAGCAGACGGCACCGATGCCTGCCACCAGCATCAGGAGCGATGTGACAACAAACATATCAGAGAGTTTGAGCCAAAGCCAGTCGGCATAGTTCTCACCATTGATGAGCATCGGGTCGGAACCTCCCAGCAGGAAGGTAACAGCAAGAACAGCCAGCAGAGAAAGCCACGTGATGCGGAAGATGCGGCGTACAGGAACTCCATTCACCACAGCCTCTGACTTCATCGTGCGATAACCCTTAATCATCGAATAGATGGCTAAGCCCACTCCTCCTATCAGGAAAAGCCACATCAGAACGATGAGCACATCCGTAAACAGAGGTGCATTAAAGTCTGGATTCTCATCGAAAGGCATATCATAGCCCACCAGAAAGAACAATCCGAATACCAGTATCGCCAAACCTATCAGAAGATAGAATATGCGCTGAGAGATATTCTCTGCAGACTTGTTACTTGGAACATTAAACTTTGAACTATGAACTTTGAACATTGAACTTGTTGTTTTAAACTTTGAACGATGAACTAGTTACTTTGAACTTTATACAAGATATTTATATTTACTTGCTTTTGGTAATAATATCCATTAAAGTTACAGCCGATTCCTCCATCTGACTAGTCAGATGCTCCACCTTCGAAAGGATGTAGTTATAGAACACCATGAGAATCAGGGCAACGATGATACCAAAGATAGTAGTAATCAGCGCCACCTTCATACCTGATGCCACAATGGTAGGGCTGATGTCTCCCGCCTGCTGAATCTGATCGAACGCCATCACCATACCAATCACCGTTCCCAGGAATCCGAGAGATGGAGCCATGGCAATGAAGAGCTTGATCCAGGAGCATCCCTTCTCGAGATTAGCCGCCTGCACCGTGCCATAACCGCTCACAGAGCGCTCAATATCATCCAGTTTCTCATCAATATGCATCAATCCTTGATAGCAGATAGAAGCCACTGGTCCACGCGTATTGCGACAGAGTTCCTTAGCCCCTTCCACATCGCCCGCAGCCATCTTCTGGTCGATGTCCTGCATCAACTTCTTGGCATTGATTTCAGAAAGACTGAGATAGATGATTCGCTCTATACAGAAAGCCAATCCCACGATGAGTGCGATGGCAACAAGCGACATAAAACCAGCGTTACCTTCA
Source organism: uncultured Prevotella sp. (assembly GCA_900556795.1). Taxonomy (GTDB): domain Bacteria; phylum Bacteroidota; class Bacteroidia; order Bacteroidales; family Bacteroidaceae; genus Prevotella. The sequence goes on from USQD01000268.1 coordinate 2,324, forward strand.
ATGAATTTCGTTTTAAGAGCTTGATGAAATCCCATGTTCTCCTCCTGAGCCATCATGGGCAGAGAACACATTGCTGTGAAAACTAATATTGCGAAACGCGCAATAGATGTATTTTTCTTCATAATCATATATACC
>USQD01000269.1 GCA_900556795.1 uncultured Prevotella sp.
ACGCTCTTCCGATCTATACAATGTACCCTTTATGTTAAAAAATGAACGATTTTTATCCTTCTTATCGCATTTTTTTCATCAATTCTACTATATTTTTAGAAAATAAGTATTGTTTCCTCATCAATAATTCCCGACGGCTTAATTATTTCCAACGTCGCCCGGCAATATTCCGTATTCTTCTTTGAAACATTTCGTGAAGTAAGAAGGAGCAGAAAAGCCGACATCGTAAGCAACCTCAGAAACACTCATACTGCGAGTTTCGAGCAAACGCTTAGCCTTAGCCAAACGAGCCTTACGGAGCAAGTCAACGACAGAAGAACCCGTCATCGCCTTCACCTTACGATAAAGCTGAACTCTACTCAAGCCTATCTGCTTACCGATATCCTCTACACTGAACTCACTATCCGAAAGATTCTGCTGAATGATGGCATGAAGTTGCTTGAGGAACTGCTTATCACGATCTTCAAGATGAGATTCTGCAATCTCCTGCTCTGCCACTTGAGAACCTTGGAACAGTTTCTTCAGAAGCTTTCGCTGCGTCAACAGGTTTTCAATACGAGCTAGGAGTACCTTACTGTGGAATGGTTTTGTTATATAAGAGTCGGCTCCATGTTCATAACCCTCGGCACGATGTTCCTCCAGATTCTTGGCGGTAAGCATGATTACAGGAATATGAGAGGTTGCCGTTATCGTCTTCAATTGTTCTGTGAACTCCAAGCCATCCATCACAGGCATCATCACATCGCAAATCACCAAATCGGGAACTTCCTTTTTGGCTATCTCCAATCCTTCCTTACCGTCGACAGCTTCCAGGACGATATAATCATCCTGCAAGAGTGTATGCTCATACTGGCGAATATCATTGTTATCATCTATGACTAAGATAGTAGGTTTATTGGTTGTCTCGCTAACCAATTGCTGAACTTTTCCACTTTTACGTTCTCCATCGTCTATATATTGCAAAACAGACTCGTTTACCAGACCATTATCTACTGCTACAGAACCATTTACAGAGTTATCCACATTATCCACCTCATTGTGGATAACTTGTGAATCAACCTCCTGCCGACGAGGAATCACCACGATGAAATCGGATCCCTTACCTACCTGACTTTCAACCCAAGCCTCACCATGATGCAGTTCCACAAAGGATTTGACCAATGCCAAACCGATTCCAGTTCCACTGGCTGCCCCTTTAGCCTGGAAGAATCGTTCGAAAATCATAGTTACTTCATCTTGAGAAATCCCCTTACCAGTATCCCGAACATCAAGGCGCAGCTTTTCATTTTCGTCCTTTAAAGAAACGAAGATATCACCGCCTGCAGGAGTATATTTCAAGGCATTACTCAAGAGATTGAAAACTACACGGGCTATCTTCTCCTTATCTGCAATCACCTCGTGACTACCCGAAAAATCTGCCATATCCAAATGGAGCTTGATACGTTTGCGTTCGGCTGTGAGCTGGAAATCCCCCACCCATATCTCTAGAGCCTTCACGATATCAAAACGATAGAGTTCTAAATCCATTTTACCATTCTGTATCTTGCGGAAATCAAGAATACTGCTTACCAACTGCTGTAGGGCAACGGCATTTCGCTGTACCATCTTTAACAGTTCGCGACTTTTTCCCTTGATTCCACTATCCTCTAAAAGCATCTCTACAGGATCAGCTATCAAGGTTAATGGAGTTCGAAGCTCATGACTGATATTCGTAAAGAACACCAAACGGGAATGAGTCAATTCCAAAACCTCCTCGTTTAATCGCTTCAACTCTTCATTCTTGACCTCAAGTTCACCATTCACCCTTTTCAACGCCCCATTGGTTTTAGCCAATTCCTCATTCAGCTTTACCTTGATAACATAACCTCTGAATATCAAAGCAGCTGCTGCAATACATACCAGAAGGAATAGAGCCAAACCTATCAACATGACTTTCTGGGAGTTATAATCAGCAAGATAGCGATCCACCTGCTTATGCAACAGCTTTAGATTATGCGTCTGACGCTCAGCATCTTTAGCCTCCATCAGGGTGAGTTCGGCATTTGCCCGAGTAATGATAGAGGTGCTCAGATAGTTTTCCCTCTTATATGGCTGGTGTTTTAAGATCTTCATAGCCAAGGCTATAACTTCATCTCCCTTGGTTGGATAAAGATAAGATGCCTCAAAGATGCCATCACGTACCAACTCCAAGCCACCACCTTCGGTTGCCATGCCATCTACACCCGTATATTTATACTTGCGCTCAACACCCATCTGGCGGGCAGCCACATAAGCTCCCCAGGCAAGACAGTCATTATGGGCAAAGACATAATCAAAGTCCTGTGTCT
>USQD01000270.1 GCA_900556795.1 uncultured Prevotella sp.
ATCAGGCTCTCTATGGAGACCAAGCCTTTTGGGTAAGACCGGAAAATATGTTCTTCGAGAAAGTTACGAGGGACGGAAGAACTTTCAATCGTTTCACAGAAATAGACAGATAATTATATAATAAGGTGTTGCAAAAATAATAGCAGAGCATCTGTCTAACATTTTTAAAGAAGGGGAATTGGATAAAAATTCAGTTTGTCGGAATTTCCGACGAACTGCCGCTGATGGTAAATCATACAACACTCAATATTACAATTTGGATGCAATAATCAGCGTGGGTTACAGAGCTAACTCCTGCCAATCCACTCAGTTCCGCCTGACGCAAGTATAGCCAAGAACTATCTGAAGGAAAATGAGTTGCAAGCTCTTGGACGATTGGTGAATGCCTATCTTGATATGGCAAAGGATATGGCAGAGCGCCATATTCCTATGACTATGGAGGATTGGGCTAAACGCATCGACAAATTCCTCGATGCAACCGACAGAGAAATTCTGCAAGACGCAGGACACATTACTGCCGAGTATGCAAAGGAATATGCCGAAAGCGAGTTTGAGAAATATAGAGTGATACAGGACCGTCTGTTTCGCTCTGATTTCGACAAGTTTGACGGCGAAGACCCACAATTACCTTTGGATATTGAATAATAGAAGCATGTCATAAGAGAATTATAACAACAGGAAAATGAGCATGAAACAGATAGAAACACTCGTTTTTGATTATGGAGGTGTCATCGTGAATATTGATGATGCCTCTGTTGTGAAAGCCATGGAGAGCCTGGGCGTTACGGCGTTCAAGCGGCTAATCCATGTCCGCAAAATCAAGAGACTGATGCACCAATATATTAATGGTCTGGTGGCGGAAGCTGAGACTTTGCAAGAGATGCTGAGCCTTTGCCGCAAAGGAACCACAACCGGGGATATTGAGAAAGTCCTGGAAGAGTTGTGTGGCAATCTGCCCGTGGAAAGACTGGAGGCATTGGTCAAGCTTCGGAAGCGATACAAGGTCTATCTGCTCAGCAACATCAACGATACGCTTTGGCAGAAGTCGGTCTGTCTGATGAAGCAGCTTGGATATTCCACGGACGAGTTGTTTGATGAAGTGTTCCTCTCATACGCCATGCGGAAGGAGAAGCCATCCGTCGAAATCTATGAAGAGATGACGCAGCAGACAGGATTGAATCCTACCACCACCCTCTATTTCGATGACCGTGCTGAGAATGCCGAAGTAGGCAGAAACTTCGGTTTCCAGAGCGTACTGGTAAAGACCAATCATCTGGAGGAGCATCAGGAATGGCAAGAAATTAACAAGAATATAAAAGAATAATCTTATGCGTATAATAGGAAACTTACTTTGGTGGCTCTTCGGTGGTCTCGAAGCTGCCATCGGTTATTTCACCGGAAGTCTGGCTCTTGCATGTACTATCATCGGCATTCCCTTTGCGATACAGACATTCAAGATTGGCTTGCTCTGCCTATGGCCTTTTGGTTCTACGGTAAGAGAAACGAACAGTCCAACTGGTTGCATCCGCATTCCGCTGAATTTACTCTGGCTGATTTTCGGAGGATTGTGGGCTTGCATCATGCATCTGTTCTTCGGCTTTCTCTTATGTATCACGATTGTCGGCATTCCTTGGGGCAAACAGCATTTTAAAATGGCCGGGCTTTCGCTCGCACCATTCGGCAAGGATGTGGAGTTGGGATTTTAAAGAGATAAGAAAACGCAGTTGAAGAGTATGAACACATTACATAGTTATCTCATCTACTATCTCCTGGCCATCAATGCAGTTGCATTCATCATGTACGGCATTGACAAGTACAAGGCGAAGAAAGCCAAGTGGCGCATTTCGGAAGCCACGCTTTTGTTGCTGGCTGTACTTGGAGGAAGCATCGGAGCATGGATGGGAATGAAAGTCTGGCACCATAAGACGATGCACAAGAAATTCAAATACGGCATTCCTGCCATTCTGCTGATGCAGATTGCGCTGATGGCGTATTTACATATGAATTAATAACAAATAGCTTGTAAGAAACAATGAATCCAATAGCAATACGCCTGCTTTCACAGCAACTCATCTGCCCTCAATTTGATACTCCCCAAAAGGTGGTGTCTCATTTTGGGGCCATGCAAGCCCAGGATTACCGGATGGTAAGATGGGCAGTGATGATGCGTACCCGCAAACCTTCTTCTACAGCTTTCAAAAAAGCATTCGATGAGGGTGAGATTGTCCGTCTTCACCTGCTGCGTGGCACTTGGCAACTGGTTTCAAATGAAGACTATTGGTGGATGCTGGACCTGATTTC
>USQD01000271.1 GCA_900556795.1 uncultured Prevotella sp.
TTAGCTACCGGCGTGGATGTCCGTCAGCGTGGTGGCTTTGGTGTTCAGACGGATATCTCCATCAATGGTGGAACCTTCGACCAGATTACCATTCTCTTGAATGGCGTCAACATTTCCAATCCACAGACTGGTCACAATGCTTCTGATTTTCCTGTAGCTCTTGCCGACATCGACCACATCGAAGTGCTCGAGGGGGCAGCATCGCGCGTATTCGGAACTTCAGCCTTCAATGGTGCCATCAACATTGTAACCAAGAAGGCAAAGAATGATGGAGTATCTGCAAGTGTAGAAGGCGGAAGCTTTGGAAGTTTCGGAGCACAGGGACGTGTGCAGACGGCTTATGCCAAAGGCAAGTGGACACACGCCTACTCTGCCAGCGGAGGCTACAAGCGTTCGGACGGAGGAACAGACAACAGCGACTTCGAGAAAGGACAAGGTTTCGGACAGGTTAACCTGAGCTACGACCAGTGTTTCGACATCAATGCTCAGGTGGGTATCTCTACCCAGAGCTACGGTGCCAACACTTTCTACAGTGCCAAATACAACAACCAATATGAGAAGACAGACCACGGTATGGCTTCTCTCAACCTGAGTCTGCACAACCAGGAGAAGACCTGGGAGATTGCGCCTCAATTCTATTATAACAAATTCAAGGATCACTATCAGCTGATTCGTGGAAAGGCTGGAGCTGCAGCAGGCGAGAACTATCACGACCTAGATGTTTATGGTGGTGGACTGAATGCTAACGTGGCTTGGGCTTTGGGTAAGACCGCAGTGGGTTTCGACATCAGCAAGGAGTGCATCTACTCTACTGCATTGGGCGAGGAACTCGCAGAGAAAGACTATAAAGATATCTCGGGGTCTGATCGTCAATATACCCGAAAGGGAGAGCGCACCAATACCAACATCATGTTGGAGCACAATTTCATCTTCGGTGGCTTCACCTTGTCGGCTGGTGTCTTGGCCAACAAGAATACAGGTCTTGACAACGACTTCCGCTTCTATCCGGGTGTAGATATGAGTTATCGTCCTAACGACAACTGGAAGTTCTACGCATCCTGGAACAAGGCTCTGAGAATGCCTACCTACACCGACTTATATATAAGTAATGTGGTGCAGCAGGGCGACATCACCCTGAACCCGGAGAAGAACTCAACCTTCAAGGTAGGAACCCAGTATCGCCAGACCGGTTTTGCAGCAACCGTTAGCGGATTCTACGCACACGGCACCAACATGATTGACTGGGTTCAGACTTCCGTGACCGAGCAGAACGACAGCAAGTATCATGTAATGAACATCGGAAAGCTCAACAACATGGGCTACAACGTAGATGCTACTATCTACATGAGAGAGTTGGTACCAAACAGTTTCATTACCCGCATCAAGTTGGGTTATGCTTACATCTATCAGGATCATAAGACCGAGACCAACATTCTGAAATCACTCTATGCATTGGAGTATCTGAAGCACAAGGCTGTATTCGGTTTGGATCATCAGATCTGGAACAAGCTTTCAGCATCGTGGAGCGTAAGATGGCAGCAGAGAATGAATGGCTATCATCCATACACCAAGGTAGATTGCAAACTGATGTGGGATGAGAAGAAATACAATATCTTCGTGAAAGCAGATAATATCACTTGCCACCGCTACTACGACCTCACTGCCGTTAAGCAGCCAGGTTTGTGGATTATGGCAGGAGCCAGCGTAAATCTCGGCTGGTAATCTGACCGGATATCAAATAACAAAATAAAACGAGCCTTGATGGAGGATTCATCCTACCGTCAGGGCTCGTTTCCTTTTATTCCCGCTATTTTCTTTATTCCGGCTATTTCCTTTTATTTCAGTTATTCCGGTTTCTGATATTTTCCATTCACTTTTATCGGTTCGAGATGGATTCCCACATGGGTATCTGCGCCGAAGTGCTGCTTCAGTTTTGTTTCGATATGAGTAGCATGCTCATGTGCTTCATAAAGCGAGAGAGAACCCGGCATGCGGACGTGCATCTCTATCGCAATCTTGTTTCCGATGCGACGGGTACGCAGGTTATGAATCTCTTCTACTCCCTGCTCTTCATTTGCAATCTTCAGAATTTCATCTTCCTCAGTTTCTGAAAGACTGGCATCCGTCAGTTCTTTCACAGACTGCATCACCAATCCCCAGGCGGCCTTGATGATGAAGGCACTCACGATGATGGCTGCAAGCGGATCGAGCACCGCCCATTTTTCTCCCAGGATGATGGCGCCACCAATACCGAACATCGTTCCGATACTCGATAAAGCATCGCTGCGATGATGCCA
>USQD01000272.1 GCA_900556795.1 uncultured Prevotella sp.
CCTCTACTGAGTAAAATTCAAATAGGTATGACTTGAACTTTTACTTAATTTAATATATTTGCTTTTATGGGACTTACTAATCCCTAACAAATCTTACAACTTGGTGATGACACCCTTCTCTGAACTCTCCAGGAACTGGATGATGTTCTGAATCTCCGGACTATCTGGTACCTGATCCTTGATCTGGTTGATGGCATCGAAGAGGGATGTCTGACCATGGAATACCAGTCGGTAGGCATTTGCAATATGCTTACGAACCTTCTCGGTAACATCGGCTGCTTCCATAATGATGGTGTTAGGACCTGCATACTTCACAGGCTTTCCACCGGCAATGATATAAGGAGGAATATCCTTAGAGAAAGTAGTACCTGCCTGAATCATCGCCAAGTCGCCTACTCTAGTCTTGGCGTTCTCTACTACGGAAGTTGAGTAGATGACACCGTTACCAATCACGCAGTCGCCCGCAATCTTGGTACCATAACCGAATACGCAACCATTGCCGATTACGGTATCGTGAGAGATATGGGCACCTTCCATCAGGAAGTTGTTGTTGCCCAGAACGGTCTTGCCGCCCTTATGGGTACCACGATTGATAACCACGTTCTCACGGATGGTATTGTTATCGCCGATTACTACCTCACTCTCCTCACCTGTAAAGTGGAAGTCCTGTGGGAGGGCAGCGATAACGGCTGCCTGGAACACCTTATTATTATTACCCATGCGAGTACCGTTCATGATGCTCACGAAGGGATAGATGATACAGTTGTCGCCGATGACCACATCGTCCTCGATATAGGCGAATGGATAGATCTTGCAGTTGTCTCCAATCTTAGCCTTTGGAGAAACCTCTGCCTTTGGACTTATTATACTAGCCATAATAATTTAACATTTAACATTTAACACTAAATATTACTTAGCTCCTCCACCCAATGCATAGTAGAGATTAACTACTGCCTGCATCTTGTAGAAGTCATCAGCTACCTTTGAGAGTTGTACGTTGAGCAGTGAAGACTGTGCCTGGATTACCTCAAGGTAAGAACCGCCAGCCTCTGACATCAACTTACGTGTATCCTCCACATTCTTCTCGAGTACGGCGATGCGCTTAGCCTCCACCTTACCCTTCTCGTCAGAATAGTTGTAGAGCACGAGGGCATTGCTCACCTCGCTACCTGCCTTCAGCACGGTGTTCTGCCAGGTGTTGTAAGCCTGCTCATACTGCATCTTAGCCACCTTCAATCCGGCAATGATTCTACCATTCTGGAAGATTGGCTGAACCAATGAACCAACAGCAGAAAGCAACCACTTGCCTGGATTCACGATGCCTGCACCAGCGGAGTTGGTGAATGCACCTGTACCAGAAATGGTGATAGATGGATAGAACTTGCTGCGGGCAGTCTCAATACCATAGAAGCACTGAGCCAGATTCATCTCGGCTGCGTGAACATCGGCACGGTTGTTGAGCAACTGGATGCCTACGCCGGTAGAGAAGGTAGCAGGAAGACTCTGATTCTCCAGCTTGCCACGGGCAATGGAATGAGCCTGGTCGCCGATGAGAAGACTCAGGGAGTTCTCTGTCTCGCGAATCTGACGCATCAGGTCGGTTTTCTGAGTCAACACAGCATAGTAGTTGCTCTCGGCAGCCTGAACGGAAGTTCCGCGATAACCAATCTTGGTATCCTTCAGCACCTTCATGGTCTCCCAGGTATTCTTGGTCAAACCTTCCATATTGTTAACCAGCTCCACCTGCTTGTCAAGCATCAACAAGGTATAATACATGTTGGCGATGTTGGCGATGAGGTTGGTCTTTACAGAAACCTGATAGTCCTGCAACTGGAGCAGCGCCATCTGGGCACCACGCTTCTGAGAGAGCAGGTTGCCGAAGAGGTCAACCATCCAGCTGGCTGTAACAGGCAAGCTGTAAGTCTTGGTAGCAGCGTTACCATCCCAGGAAGCGATGGTTCCCTGAGGAGAGAAAGACAAGGCAGGCACAAATGCCAACTTGGCACACTTCAACTGCTCCTCTGCCATCTTCACGTTCAAAGCCGCATTGAGGAGGTTGACATTGTTGTTCAATCCCTTCTCAATGATCGACTGGAGCTGAGGGTCGGTGAAGACGCTGCGCCAAGGGATGTTGGCGAAGGTAGTAGTATCCTTTACAGCCAAAGTATCTGTATCAGAAGCTACATCGCGAACGATACCGCTGGTCTTCACATCCGGACGCTCATACTTTCCGTAGAGAGTCTTGCAGCTGCTCAGAGAGAGCGCTGCGAGACCCAATATG
>USQD01000273.1 GCA_900556795.1 uncultured Prevotella sp.
ATTAAATTTTTTAGTTTATATTATTATTTATGTTTATTCTTTTACTTATACTTCATGTTCATTCTTACTCCACAATCTTGTTCACCTTGTCGAGATTTTCCTGAGCACCCTTCAAGCCGCCGGCTACCGCCTTCTGGAAGTACTGCTTGGCAGCTACGTAATCCTCATTAAGAACAGCGAGACAACCACGGGTGTTATCTACTTCGGCACCGGTGCCAGCCTTCTTGAGATATTTCTCTGCGCGCACCTTGTCGCCTCTGTCGATGGCAGCAATAGCCGCATTCAGGTTAGCGAGTTTATCTTCTGGGAACATCTTGACAGCGGTATCGAATACATTGTTGTATTCCTCGCTTCCCTTCGGATAACTGTTTGCTACCATATACATCTCCTGAAGAGAGAGCTTCTGTGGACGTGTATTCATTACTTTGCGTGCCTCCTCGAGGTTGAATGCCTTTACGTCGTACTCTATGGTGTAATCGGTGCGGCGCAAGCTTGGCCAAACCTCGTCAATCAGGAACCGGAATGCCTCACCAGCCTTGGCTGCGAGCGTCTGTTCTTTCTGGTCAGGAGTCAGATTGCTGTTGATGATCTTAAGAGCAGCTCCCTTCTGAGGAATGTTGTGACTCTCTATGTACTTTAGTGTTCCTTCCCAATCCTCTGCGGTAGATTCTACCTTGAAGAGCTTCTTATCTACCGGATAGGTCTTCAGCAGATACTGGTTGAGAGCCTGGGTACGGTTGCGTGACAGCTTGTCGTTGTTGGCATAGTTGCCGTCAGGTGAAGCATAACCGTGAAGCGTAATGGAAGTGATGGTTACGTCTGGGTCGTTCTTTACGAGATCGAGCGTCTGCTTGATGGTAGCCAACTCATTGCTGTTGTTACCCAATTCCTTTACGATATCCCACTTGTTGATGCGGAAGTTGAGTCTTGCCGAACCATTTTCCTGTCTTACCTTCACAACCTCTGCCTTAGGTTCTCTATAAGCCTGGTAGAGTTGCTGAGGAGTAGTGAGTGCCTCAGTGTTATTGGTGAGCAGGTTTTCTGCCAGTAGCTTCTGGTTACATCCGCAGGCATCATTGCTAATGGCGAAGTTGGAGTTCTTCATCCATTCGCGGTAAGGGGTAGTGTAAGCGTATCTGAGAGTCTGAGACTTCTTGTTTTTACGCTTTGCTACGATGAGTGGATTTTCTGTAGCAGTTTTCTTGGTACGCTCATAGTAAACGAATCTCTTTCTTCCCATTACCTCCACAGCCGGGAGCTTTAGCGTATCTTCACCTTTATAGATGATTGGGGTAAAGACGAGTCCCTTATTGCTAGCCACTTTTACCTGATCTAGGTTGAGGTCCATATAAACGTTTACCTTATTACCTTTCTTCTTGATTTCCTTATTCAGGATTTTCATATCCTTGGCAGCCTGCTCTTGTGCGATAGCATGAGTGCTAAACAAAATGCTGATGGCGACGGCTCCAAGTGTTTCTGTTAAAATCTTATATGTGTTCATAATCTTCAGTTTTACTTATTAATATAATAATGTATCACGAATTAGAAGACATACACCAGGTTGAGTGCCGCCTTGGTAGGGCCTACGTAGTGATGAGCCTTGTCATTCTCGAGTCTCTCACCGCATTGTGGACATTCGTATTTATCCGCTTTTGAATAAACGTATCCCACTCCGAGTTCAGCCTCGAAGTTCCAATGCTTAGATAGTGCCCAGGTATAGCCGTATGCAATACCTGCACCAACGAACCATCCTTCGTATCTATAATCTTTCAATTTGGAGAAGTCGGTACCTAGGAACTTGAAATCAAGATCTACGTTACCAATATTATGAGAACCTCCAAGAGCGTGGAAACCGATGAAGGAGCCCATCATCTTATTGCAGAACCAGTATCTGGCTTCTGGCTGAACAAGCCAATGCTGCCATTTCTTGTTCTTGGAAAATGTCCAAGGGTTGTAGTTGCCGGATACATCCAAAGTCCATTTTGGTGAAAGGCCGAATTCAAAACCGAGATTTATGGTGCTGGTTGCATCATAAAGGAGGTTTGTTTTCAAGGCCGCATTCTGAGCGATGGCTGGGCAGATGAAACTGCTTACAGCCAGTAGCGCAATTAAAATCCTTCTGTTCATACTTAAAATCCTTTAATGATTTAAGAATGACAAATAGTTTCTCTAAAGAAACGCATCATCATCTTTTACTTATACTTATACTTATTTTATTCTATTTATCAATAGGTTTTGTACTAGATCGGAAGAGCACACGTCTGAACTC
>USQD01000274.1 GCA_900556795.1 uncultured Prevotella sp.
TTTATGAGAATAAAGAATATTTTTGCAAGAAATGTGTATATGACATGCATTTCTTGATTTGAGTCAATGAGACTATGCTGAGACTTTTTATGAATTCATCGAAAGCAGGAACTCGTCATTGTTGCGAGTGTTCTGCATAGACTTGTGGATGGTATTCATTGCCTCAATAGGGTTCATGTCAGAGATGTACTTGCGGAGAATCCACATACGGTCGAGTGTGGTTCTGTCTTGCAGGAGATCATCACGACGTGTAGATGAAGCCACCAGGTTGACTGCAGGGAAGATACGCTTGTTGCTGAGTGAGCGGTCAAGCTGCAATTCCATGTTACCGGTACCCTTGAATTCCTCAAAGATTACTTCATCCATCTTACTACCAGTGTCTATCAAAGCTGTAGCGATGATAGTGAGCGAACCACCGCCTTCGATGTTACGTGCTGCACCAAAGAAACGCTTAGGTTTCTGTAATGCATTGGCATCAACACCACCAGTCAATACCTTGCCAGATGCTGGAGCAACCGTATTGTAGGCACGGGCCAGACGAGTGATGGAATCAAGGAAGATGACTACATCATGTCCACACTCTACCATTCTCTTTGCCTTTTCCAGGACGATACCTGCAATCTTTACATGGCGTTCTGCCGGTTCATCAAATGTAGAGGCAATCACCTCCGCATTTACGGTGCGAGCCATGTCGGTAACTTCCTCAGGACGCTCGTCAATAAGCAACATCATCAGATAGGCTTCAGGATGATTGGCTGCTATCGCATTGGCGATATCCTTCATGAGGATTGTCTTACCGGTTTTTGGCTGAGCCACAATCAGTGCACGCTGTCCCTTACCGATAGGAGAGAACAGGTCTACAATTCGGGTACTCAAGTTGGTGGTCTTCCGATCTCCACAGAGATTGAACTTCTCGTCAGGGAAGAGAGGAGTCAGATGTTCAAATGGTACTCGGTCTCTTACTTCTGCTGGTTCGCGACCGTTGATCTTTTCTATGCTGGTAAGTGGGAAGTATTTCTCACCCTCGTGTGGAGGACGAACATGACAGAACACGACGTCACCAGTCTTCAAACCATATCGCTTGATCTGATTAGCAGATACATAAACGTCATCTGGTGAAGAAAGATAATTATAGTCGCTGCTGCGCAGGAATCCATATCCGTCTGGCATTACTTCGAGTACTCCGCATGATGTTACGATACCGGAGAAGTCATAGGCTGGCTCTTGTGGTGTCGCTTCAGCATTAGACTCTTCTGTCGCTGCTGATGAATTGGCAGCATTGATAGGTCTGTCGAAGATATCTACCGATGGAATGGCAGTCTGGTCTTCGATAGGTATATCTACAACAGTGATGAAGTCTGTACCATCACCAGGATCACCCTCCCATATACCATCAGCATTGGATGTTGTTTCTGGCTTATTTGCTTCTTGTTTTTCCTCTGCAGGATTCGCATTATTGTCAGAATCAGTATTCTTATTGTTGTGGGCTTCCATTTTAGCTTGCAACTTAGCTATCAACTCCTCTTTGTCGTTACCTTGATAGTCATTGGTTGCCTCTCTTTGTGCAAATTGTTCTTCAGGTATGAAGGAATCGTTTTGCTGGGAGTATTCTGCTCCTGATGTGACTAAATCGTCATTGTTTGTTTCTGTGGAATCTTGCTGCTCTGCGGGTAATGTTTCAGGCATATTCTGCTCTGAAAAATCAAAGTTCCCCTCTTCTAAGGTTCCTTGTTGACCTGTTTGTTGCGCATTCTGTTTCTCTTGCTGTGCTTTTATGGCAGCAGCCTTGGCTGCAGCAATAGCTTCAAGTTCTGCCTTACTCTTGCGTCCGCGGTGCTTTGGGAAAGCAGCCATTGGATCATTGGTCTCTTCCATGTGGTCTCCTTCCTTCGCATTATTTTCTGTAGGACCTGTTACTTGATGCTTCTGGACGTCAAAGTTCTCCCCATCGATACCATTTACGCTATATACTCTATCTTCTTTGGTAGAGACTATACGGGTACGTTTGCGCTTTGCTGCAGTCAGGGGTGAGTCCTCTGTCTGAGCATTAAAGATGGTATTGATAATCGTTTCCTTATTGTCGCCAGATTTAATCTTGACTCCAATCTGTTTAGCAATGTCCTTCAACTGAACGACACTATTTGCTGATAATTCTTCCTTGCTATACATTATTTTATATATTGTATATGTGAATATTGTTTCTGAGTGATTTTGACGTTTCAAGAATTGAAACATCGCT
>USQD01000275.1 GCA_900556795.1 uncultured Prevotella sp.
GGATATAAGTTGGCAAAGACACCGGGAGCCATCGTCTGCACCCTCGGCGCTTCGTTGCCATCGTTCCTTATTATCTTGGCGATAGCCATGTTTTTCCATCAGTTTGAAGACAACAAGGTGGTGGCTGCCCTGTTTGCAGGCATCCGTCCTGCCGTGGTAGCATTGATTGCCGTACCAACATTCTCTCTAGCCAAGAGTGCCAGGATTTCGCTCGTCAACTGCTGGATTCCAATTCTCTCTGCCCTCCTGATATGGCTGGTAGGTGTCAACCCCATCTGGGTGATTATCGCCGCTGCCGTGGGAGGCTACATCTATGGACAATTCATTCAACCAACAGAATAACATATGATATTTCTTCAGCTTTTCATCGTATTCCTTCAGATAGGCATCTTCGGATTCGGAGGTGGCTACTCCATGATATCCCTGATTCAGGGACAGGTGGTAACGCAGTATCATTGGATGACGATGCAAGAGTTCACTGATGTTGTCGCCATCTCTCAGATGACACCGGGACCTATCGGCATCAATGCCGCTACCTATTGTGGCTATACAGCTGTCCATAATGCCGGCATGAGTGGCATGATGGCAGTACTCGGAAGTGCCATGGCAACCTTTGCCCTGGTTCTCCCTTCTTTGATTTTGATGATTCTTATCAGCAGAATGCTGTACAAGTATATGAGGACCTCAGCCGTTCAGAGCATCTTCATCGGTCTCCGTCCTGCCATCGTTGGCTTGGTGGGAGCCGCAGCCCTGCTCCTGATGAATGGCGAGAACTTCTCTACGCCAGCCAATCCCTGGCATTTCTATATCTCCATCACCCTCTTCTTTGCCACCTTTATCGGCGTGAAGGTAATGAAGATCAATCCCATCCGCATGATACTCTATTCTGCTTTTGCCGGATTGCTTCTTCTCTATTAAGACTTTTTTCACCCCAAACTACCTCTACTTCTACATGCCGTTCTCGCTTACCAAGGATGCACAGGGCTAAGCAAAGGTGTGCAAATTATACCCTCGCTTTTATTTTCTATATATCAGGCACTTATATCATATACACAAGTTTTGTGCTCCCACACATTTTGCACGGTAATGCAAACGTTTGCACTTTATTTTATTGATTTTTAATCACTTTTTTGAAGCTCCTTTGAGAAAATTATCTTATATTTGCAACCGAAAAGGAAACCCGGCGACATTCATCTTGTTACAAGGGTGCCCTATCAGAATAAGCAAATGACAATAATAAGAATAAGCAACTAGCATTATCCTTAAGAAAGAAAATCAACAGAGTAAAAATATGATGATGAAGCAGAGATCGTTCAAACGAACACCGATGTTGTTACTGCTGATTCTCTCAACAGTAATAACCCGAGCGCAAGAGGTAGCACTGAAGACCAACCTGCTTGGTCTGGCAACCACCTCGCTCAATGCTGGTCTAGAAATAGGCACGGGCAGGAAAAGCAC
This sequence comes from uncultured Prevotella sp., assembly GCA_900556795.1. GTDB lineage: Bacteria > Bacteroidota > Bacteroidia > Bacteroidales > Bacteroidaceae > Prevotella. The sequence continues at coordinate 1,459 of USQD01000275.1, forward strand.
TTTTCAGCTTTTCGGCGCCCTGAATCCCTGGAAGTTTTCAGGCGACAAGAAATTGCGCTACTGGAACGTAATGCCAGAGTACCGCTGGTACACCTGCCAGAAATTTGGAGGCCACTTTTTCGGCATCCATGCCCTTGGAGGTGAATACAACGTAAAAAATGTGGACCTGCCTTTCGGCATCTTGCCAAAGACAGAGAAAGGAAGACATTACGAAGGCTGGTATGTCGGTGGTGGTCTCACCTACGGATACCAATGGCTGCTGTCAGAGCATCTCAATCTCGAAGGATCCATCGGATTAGGATACATCTACAGCCCATACAAGCTTTACGGAAGATGTGACAAATGCCTTAACGAGGACCACCGCAACTATGTTGGTCCAACTAAAGCCGCCCTTTCCCTGATATACGCATTCTAGGAACGATATCACCGAGATAGCGAAAAACAAAATCAAACCCTCTTTTATGTAAGATGAAGAATATGAAGAAAATGAAGCTTTATGCGGTCATTTCGCCCCTCTGCATGCTCTTTTCTCAGGGCATCATGCCTGCTCAGGCTCAACAGCTGGCAGGGGGTAAGATTCAGGTAGACAGCGTTTTAGCACGCAAGAACGGCAACCAGATGGACGTTGCCTTCCGTATGAATCTGAACGATTTGAAGATGAAATCAGAGCAACAGCTGGTTTTCACTCCGGTAATGGTAGGAACTGATTCTATCGCTCTCAACCCTATCATCATCCAGGGTAGAAACCAGGCTGTAAGATACCG
>USQD01000276.1 GCA_900556795.1 uncultured Prevotella sp.
TTTTTTCAAGCAGAAGACGGCATACGAGATTCCGAAACGTGACTGGAGTTCAGACGTGTGCTCTTCCGATCTCAGAAGTCTGCACTAGATATCTTCCACATGATACGCGACATTGTGCGTCATCAACATATCAATAAGGTAGAGATGATACAGTCGATGGTTAATGTTTTAAAGCTTTTGGTATCCGAATTGCCTTACGAGAATGTTATCATCACTCGGGATTTAAAGCATAAGAAAGATGTATATGAGATATTTCTGCATCTCTTGTATCGACATTTCAGAACAGAGCGGCAGATTCGGTTTTATGCTGATAAGTTGAATGTTTCTACTCCTTATCTCTCGAGAATGATTAAGGATATCTCGGGTACTACGGTGAATGATCACATTGCTTCCTTACTTTACAAGGAGATATGTAATCTCTTGCATCAGACGGATATGTCGATGGGAGAGATATCTACCTATCTGAATTTCAGCGATCAAAGTGCAATGACAAATTTCTTTAAAATTCGTGCCGGGATGACTCCGTTAGCGTATAGAAATCAATTATAAAGTACAAATGTTCAAATTCTAGGATAAAAAAAATAACCTGTAAGCTTTATTCCAAAGGAAGGAATACGCTTACAGGTTTTTGTATTGTCAGCTAATCAGCTGACTTGGTTATGGAAAAATTTATTTCAGAGTAAATTTGTGTGACTGCAGCATCTCCTTAGGGTCGAGAGCTTTGTCAAGCTCTTCCTTGCTCATGATGCCCTGCTCGATGACGATATCGTATACCGAACGTCCGGTTGCATGGGCTTCCTTAGCTACCTTAGAGCTTTTCTTATAACCGATGATTGGATTGAGGGCTGTAACGATACCGATACTGTTCTTTACCATTTCGTAGCAACGTTCCTTGTTCACGGTGATGCCGAGGATACACTCTGATGTCAAAGTCTCGATAGCATTCTTCAACCAGGTCAAGCTCTCGAAGAGGCTCTCGGTGATGATTGGCTCCATTACGTTCAACTCCAACTGTCCTGCCTCTGCTGCGAAGCTTACGGTAGCATCGTTACCGATTACCTTGAAGCAAACCTGGTTGGTTACCTCTGGGATAACTGGGTTTACCTTACCTGGCATGATAGAAGAACCTGGTGCCTTAGGAGGAAGGTTGATCTCATTCAAGCCGCAACGAGGACCGGAAGCCATCAGACGGAGGTCGTTGCAGATCTTTGACAACTTGATAGCCAGACGCTTCAAAGCAGAAGAGTAGCTTACGTAAGCACCCGTATCAGGTGTAGCCTCTACCAGGTCGGTTGCTGTCTCGAAGTTCTCGCCTGTCAGTTTGCTGAGGTTAGCAGCACAGAGCTTAGCGAATCCAGGAACGGCATTCAAACCGGTACCGATGGCAGTACCACCCATATTGATTTCATGCAGGAGCTTCACGTTACGCTCCAAATTGAGGATTTCCTCCTCCAGGTTGTTGGCATAAGCATTGAATTCCTGACCGAAAGACATAGGAACTGCATCCTGCAACTGGGTACGTCCCATCTTGATAACGTCGGAATACTCATCTGCCTTATAGCGGAATGCGCTGATCAAACCAGTCAAGGCACCTACCAAATGGGTATTCATACGAATCAGAGCCAGGCGGATAGAAGTAGGATATACATCGTTGGTACTCTGGCCACAGTTGCAATGGTCATTAGGAGAACAGAACTGATAATCAGCCTTCTCGTGACCCATAATCTCGAGAGCACGGTTAGCGATTACCTCGTTGGCGTTCATATTGACAGATGTACCAGCACCACCCTGTACCATGTCGATAGGGAAGTTCTCGTGCCACTTGCCTTCGATGATTTCACGGCAAGCTTGAGAAATGGCACCTGAAATCTCATCGTTGATAACACCGAGAGTATGGTTTGTCTCGATAGCAGCCAGCTTCACGTAAGCGATAGCGATGATGAAGTCTGGATAGTTGCACATTGTCTTGCGTGAGATGTGATAGTTATTGATACCGCGCTGTGTCTGTACACCATAAAGTGCTCCATCAGGAACTTTGAGTTCACCTAAAAGGTCTGACTCTATTCTAAATTTTTTCTCTTCAGCCATAATATTGTTAGTTTTGATGTTAATATTCTTGTTATTGTTATTTTTGTTTTTTCGGAAGAAGGAGTTGTTTCCTTTATCCACTGCAAAGATACGATGTTTTTTGTATATTTCATTTATAAAAAAT
>USQD01000277.1 GCA_900556795.1 uncultured Prevotella sp.
ATAACGGCATAAATCGAAGATTATTATCGTGAAATATAAACATTTTAAACAGGCCTTACTTTTTAAAGTGGGCTCATTCATTGACCACCGCACTCTAAGCGTTTTCAATGGTTCAAGGCTTGGAAAGAATCTTTCTGCCAATGCCCTGCAGGAGCACTTCACCTTGCCTTACGAGAATGAGCAGCCGATACCACTTACCATCCCAAAAGAAGAAGACTCTGGCTTGGAGCAGGAACTTCAAGGTTCTGGTCTGTTCGATGAGTACGGCAGCGGTCTTGGACTTATGTCTGGAGGAGGTCCTTCAAATGATGCACAGGAAGCTGCATTTGACAGAGAGCTGCGTAGAAAGAAAAAGAAGCGAAAAGGGAGAAACCTTTAATCGTATTATCAAGGTATAACTTCAAAACTAAAAAACAATGGCACAAGAAGACGATTTGAGAGCACTGGGGAAAATTATGGATTTTCTCCGTGCCGTGAGTATAATACTCGCAATTATGAATGTATATTGGTATTGCTACGAGGCAATGCACATGTGGGGAGTGACAATCGGGGTGGTTGACAGAATCCTGATCAACTTCAACCGTACAGGTGATTTATTTCATTCTATCCTCTACACAAAATTGTTCTCGCTCTTACTCTTGGCTCTCTCATGCTTGGGAACCAAGGGCGTAAAGGCAGAGAAGATGAGTTGGAGCAAGATTTGGACGGTTCTTGTCGTAGGTTTCTGTCTGTTCTTCCTCAACTGGTGGATATTATTATTGCCTATATCTTATTTGGGCAATGCCACGCTGTACATCTTTACAATGACAGCGGGTTATATCTGCCTGCTGATGGGAGGACTCTGGATGAGCAGGCTCTTGAAACACAACCTCATGGAGGATGTCTTCAATAATGAGAACGAGAGTTTCATGCAGGAGACCAAACTCATGGAGAATGAGTATTCTGTCAATCTGCCCACTCGCTTCTATTACAAGAAGAAATGGCAGAGAGGATGGATCAACGTGGTCAATCCGTTCCGAGCGACCATCGTGTTAGGTACACCAGGTAGCGGTAAGTCTTTTGCTGTAGTGAACAACTACATCAAACAGCAGATAGAGAAGGCTTACTCGATGTATATCTATGATTTCAAGTTTCCGGACCTTTCTACGATTGCCTACAACCACATGATGAACCATCAGAATGGATATAAGGTCAAACCCCAGTTCTATGTCATCAACTTTGACGATCCTCGCAGAAGTCATCGTTGTAATCCGATTCACCCGGATTTCATGAGTGACATTTCCGATGCTTATGAGAGTGCATACACCATCATGCTCAACCTCAACAAGACGTGGGTTCAGAAGCAGGGCGACTTCTTCGTGGAGAGTCCGATAATCCTCTTTGCTGCCATCATTTGGTACCTAAGAATCTACAAGAACGGGAAGTATTGCACCTTCCCTCATGCCATCGAACTGCTCAACCGCAGATACGAAGATGTCTTCCCGATACTGACGAGCTATCCCGAACTGGAGAACTACCTATCTCCGTTCATGGATGCCTGGCAAGGTGGGGCGATGGAGCAGTTGGCGGGTCAGATTGCCAGCGCAAAGATTCCGCTGTCACGAATGATCTCACCACAACTCTACTGGGTGATGTCCGCAAGCGAGTTTACACTCGACATCAACAATCCCGAAGAACCGAAGATTCTCTGTGTTGGCAACAATCCCGACCGTCAGAACATTTATGGTGCTGCACTCGGCTTGTACAACAGCCGCATAGTGAAACTCATCAACAAGAAGGGACAACTCAAGTCCTCTGTTATCATTGATGAGCTGCCAACCATCTATTTCAAAGGCTTGGATAACCTGATTGCCACGGCACGAAGCAACAAAGTTGCCGTCTGCTTGGGCTTCCAGGACTTCTCGCAGTTGGTCCGTGATTATGGAGACAAGGAGGCTAAGGTGGTTATCAATACCGTTGGTAATATCTTCAGCGGACAGGTCGTCGGCGAGACCGCCAAGACTTTATCCGAGCGTTTTGGAAAAGTGCTCCAAAAGCGTCAGTCCATTTCCATCAACCGTCAGGATGTCTCTACATCCATCAATACCCAGATGGACAGTCTCATTCCGCCGAGCAAGATTAGTGGTCTTACCCAAGGTATGTTTGTCGGCTCTGTTTCCGACAACTTCACCGAGCGCATAGAGCAGAAGATCTTCCATGCCGAGAT
>USQD01000278.1 GCA_900556795.1 uncultured Prevotella sp.
ATCTTATATTTTGCATGGCAGTATTATAAAGAACGATTGCAGCGCAAGTATTATGACGAGAAAATCAATTTCTTCGTCAATACTGCCCATAACATACGTACCCCTTTGAGTCTCGTTTTAGCTCCTCTCGTCGATCTGTCTAACGATTCTCACTTGAGTGAGAAAAGTCGTGCTTTTTTGGATATGGCGCAGCGCAATGGCAACAAACTGTTGAAGATGGTAACAGAGCTGCTCGACTTCCAAAAAGTAGAACAATCTGCCCAACCGGTTCGCCTGCAAGATATAGAACTGCCGATGCTCTTACGCTTGCAGATCGATAAGTTTGCATTGGCAGCTCAAGAGAAGCATATTCTTCTGAGTCTTGAAACCTGTCCGCAGCAACAGATTCATTCTGATGTCAAAATGATGGATCTGATATTGGAAAACCTTCTCTCTAATGCCATCAAATACACACCTCAAGGCGGAAAAGTTACGCTGTCTGCCTCTGTTGAAGGTAAGACAACGCTGATTCACGTATGCGATACAGGTATAGGCATTCCCAAGGCAGAAGTTAAGAGCATCTTCAAGATCTTCTTCCGAGCTTCCAATGCCGTTGATTCTCAGGAAATGGGAAGCGGATTAGGACTGATGCTTACACAAAAGCTCGTAGAGAACCTACAAGGAAAGCTTACTTTCGCAACCGAGGAAGGAAAAGGCACCACTTTCTCCGTGAAGTTACCATTAGGCAATGCAACAGCCCCCTCCGTTCGGCTCGTCGAGGAAAAGCAGAAAGTTACAACCGAACCTCCCTTAGCCGAAGACAAGCATCCCGAAACCAGCCAAACCCTCTCCTCTGCGCTTCTGCATCATGCCGGAGCTCCAAAAGACACACTCCTCTTTGTCGATGACAACGAAGACCTTTGCAAATACATCAGAATGACCTTTGGCGATTCCTATCAAGTCGTCGATGCGAAAAGCGCAGAAGCAGCCTTGAAATATCTGCAGGAGGGCGGCGAGTGCGACATCGTTGTCTCAGATGTCATGATGCCCGGAATGCACGGCGACGAGCTCTGTCGCCGCATCAAGGAAAACAACGAAACATCATGGCTGCCCGTTATCCTGCTGACCGCTAAGACCGGTCGCGACTTCATGATAGAAGGCCTCGCTCTCGGTGCCGACGACTATATCGCCAAGCCATTCGATACTGCGATTCTTGCGAGTAAGATTGCCAGTATTTTGAAGAATCGTCGCCGGTTGAGTCAGTACTATATGGACCGAACTCTCGCCCTTGTTCGAAGCAGAGAGATGGCCCTAAAGTCAGCCCCTCCCCAGCAGACCATCTGCCCTGATTCTTACGAAAATGCGGAAGAAGCCGTTCTCAATCCTCACGACCAGGCCTTTGTAGACAAAGCTACCAGTTTCGTGTTGGCTCATCTGAGCGACACCCACTTCAATATCGACCGACTCTGTAGAGAGATGGCGATGAGCAGAACGCTTTTCTATGGCAGGCTGAAGACTCTTACGGGGCAAAATCCGCAGGACTTTATCCGATTGATACGTCTGGAGCAGGCTGCCGTCTTTCTGAAACAGGGAGATAGTGTGCTGGATGTCTCTGTGAAAGCCGGTTTTGTAAATGTGAAGTACTTTAGTACAGTATTTAAAAAGCACTTTGGGGTTTCTCCAAGTAAGTATCTGTAAATCAGCGTTTTTAATTTTAAAGAAAAGGTTTCGGTTTAGACGATATGTCTGAATTGAAACCTTTTTTGTTTGTTATCTAACCCTCTTGAAGTTCCTTTACTCTACCTTTGCAGCCAGAATCTGTTACGCAAATCAAACAGTTTTTTTTTAAACGAAACAATAACAATTTACACTTACACATAGAAATAAAATGAAAAGGAGCTTTTTGACATTTAGTCTCTTTTTATTAGGCATCTTCACATGTTTATCTTGCGAAGCAAACACGTTGCAGAAGGACTCTTCCAAAGGTTCTGATGGCGTATGCGAATCCATGCCTACTGCCCAGCAATGGAATAAAGACATTGTGGGGTGGAATCTTGGTAACGAATTTGAGTGTTCTGCTCCAGGACAAGATGGCGAGTCGATGCAGATAGGCAACCCTGATGGTTCCATCCATGCAGAGACAGCTTGGGGCAATCCCGTTGTTACCAAGAAGATGATACAAGCCGTGAAGAAGGCAGGTTTCAATGCCATCCGTATTCCAAT
>USQD01000279.1 GCA_900556795.1 uncultured Prevotella sp.
AGGGCAACACCTAAGCCCTTAAAAATATTCTGTGCCATAATCTATTAAACAAAATCGTTGGCAAAAGTACACAATTATTGTCAAAATGCAAAATAAAATCGGAATTTTCTTTCAAGATTGTATCATTTTTGAAAATATTCTGTATTATTATACCATATTTCACGTTTTTTTAGTAACTTTGCACCCGAATTAAGCGAAGAACGAAGGGTAAGCCCAAACCCAAGGTTCAATGCTCAAAGTAAAAAAATCAAAGCTAATAATGAGATATTTTATATTCTTCGGTTACGACGGAACCAACTATCACGGCTGGCAGATTCAGCCTAATGCCAATTCGGTACAGCAGGAGTTGCAGCGTGCGCTCTCCATACTTCTGAGAAAAGAGACAGAAGTAGTGGGAGCCGGAAGAACCGACACTGGAGTACATGCACGCAACATGGCGGCGCACTTCGAAGCTGAGATTACGATGGAACTCGACCAACTGGTATATCGCCTGAACCGAATCCTTCCTCGCGACATTGCAGTATACGAAGTACGAGAGGTAAATCCTGAGATGCACGCCCGCTTCTCTGCCACATCGCGTACCTATCATTATTACATCCACACAAGAAAGGATCCTTTCGAGCGTCACTATTCCCTGCAGATGAACTATCCCCTCGACTTCGAAAAGATGAACGAGGCAGCACAGTATTTTCTACATCACGAAGACTATGCAGCCTTCTGCAAGGCTGGGGGCGACAACAAGACTACTTTCTGTCACGTGACAGCAGCCCGATGGGTGCAGACCTCTCCTACCACCTGGTATTTCGAAATCACCGCCAACCGTTTCCTGAGAAACATGGTTAGAGCCGTGGTGGGTACGCTCATCGATGTGGGCAGGGGAAAGATTACGATGGAGCAGTTCCTCGACATCCTGCACAATGGCAGCCGCAGCGATGCGGGAGAAAGCATGCCAGGCAATGCCCTGTTCCTGGAAGACGTGGGATATGATTTCAAAGAATAAATGATTAGAAACACAAGGGCGCGAGCCTCAATAAACATTAAATAATAAACATTAAACACTACTATGTGGTTAGTATTAGCATTTCTCTCAGCAGCGCTGCTGGGATTCTATGATGCCTTCAAGAAGAAGGCACTTTCAGGTAACGCAGTGATTCCCGTGCTCTTCTTGAACACGCTTTTCTCATCTCTTATCTTCCTGCCGTTTATCATCTTGAGCTATACAGGCAATTCACTGGATGGAACAATGTTCCATGTAGCTGAAGGAGGTTGGGAAGTTCACAAGTACATCGTGCTCAAGAGTTTCATAGTTTTGAGCAGTTGGATCTTCGGTTATTTCGGCATGAAGCATCTGCCACTCACCATTGTGGGTCCTATCAATGCCACCCGTCCGGTGATGACCCTCGTGGGTGCCCTGCTGGTTTACGGCGAGGTACTCAATTTCTACCAGTGGATAGGTGTCATCCTTGCCATCATCTCCTTTGCCATGCTTTCGCGCAGCGGAAAGAAGGAGGGCATCGACTTCAAGCACAACAAGTGGATTTACTTCATCGTTCTGGCTGCCGTACTCGGTGCGGTGAGTGGTCTATACGATAAGTATCTGATGGCTCCACCCGAGAATGGTGGTGTAGGATTGGATAGAATGATCGTGCAGAGCTGGTACAATATCTACCAATGTTTCCTGATGGGCGCCATGCTCCTGATGATATGGTGGCCTACCAAGAAGAACTCCACCCCATTCCATTGGCATTGGAGCATCATCTTCATCAGCATCTTCCTTTCGGCTGCCGATTTTGTATATTTCTACGCATTGAGCTTGCCGGGAGCCATGATCAGTATCGTCAGCATGATCCGCCGCGGTTCGGTCATCGTCAGCTTCCTCTTCGGAGCAGCCATCTTCCACGAGAAGAACCTCAAGGCTAAGTTTGTTGACCTTCTTCTCGTTCTGCTCGGAATGCTGTTCCTCTATTTCGGAACAAAGTAATCTGCATAGCATACGAAACTTTCTGCAAAGAAAGCAACATGCATAAAAAAAGTCTTGCAAGCCAATGTGCCTGCAAGACTTTTTTATGTTTTTACCAGATATGTGCACGCTTGTTCTTTGGAACAAAGAGCTTGTCGCTCTTCTTGATGTTGAATGCCTTATACCATGAATCCACCATTGGGAGGGCACCGTTCACACGAGCCTCGTTTGGAGAGT
>USQD01000280.1 GCA_900556795.1 uncultured Prevotella sp.
GTTGCTATAAGCTCATGATTAATTGGTTTTCTAAGAATGGTGCGTAGTGATTACGCGCCATTCTATTTTACAAAATATGATAGAATCTAAAAACAACAACTAGATATGAAAAAGAAAATAATACTTGGCTTGGCGATGACCATGGTGTCATTGCTTGGCAATGCGGCTGACAATCTTCCTGCCCTGCATGTAGAAGGAAAGAACCTTGTCGATGCCACAGGTAAGACGGTTGTCTTGCATGGCGTAATGGATACGCCAAACCGATACTTCAACGGTTGGAGATGGCAGCAGTGGAAGGCTGACTATTCTGAAGCCGACATCCAGCCTTGCTTGGAATATTTCTCTAAGCAGTTTGCTGCTATTACCGACAAGGAGCAGGGAGCTTACTGCACCGTGTTCCGTCTGCACATGGATCCTTGCTGGACCAACGATCCATCGAAGAAGGCAGAGAATGAGGCTGACATCTCGGCGTTCAGCATGGCGCGCTACCGCCTCTATCTGCAGAAACTCTATATCCCATTAATTAAGGATGCCATCGCTCATGGGCTTTACGTCATCGTTCGTCCACCGGGCGTCTGCCCGGGCGACATCAGCGTAGGCGATAAGTACAATCGCTACCTGAAGGCTATATGGAAAGCTTTTGCTGCCGATGAGTATATCCAGCAGAATTCGGGCATCATCTCTATCGAACTAGCCAACGAGCCGGTGAGGGTTCATCTGAGTGATGGATCTAATTCGGATAGAGCATTGCATGATTACTTCCAGCCGGTGGTGGATGTGATTCGCGAGCAGGGGTTCAAGGGAGTTATCTGGGTTCCGGGTGCAGGTTATCAGAGCCAGTATCAGAACTACGCCAAATATCCTATTACCGATAGCGAGGATAATTTCTCTTATGCAGTACATGTTTATTCCGGATGGTATAATGCCAGCGACAAGAACTGTAATCACAATGCCTTCATCAAGCAATTCCAGGCTCAAGTGCCTATGGTTACCAGTAAACCTATCATGGTAACGGAGATAGACTGGAGTCCGGAAGATCCTGACAAGGCGAGTGAAGGTCACTACAACGAGTGGGGACAGTGGACACAGCCTAACCTGGGCAGCTGGGCAACGGCATCAACCTCGAAATGGGGATTGGCATGGAAGGCTGTTCACGACCATTTCGGCAATATCGGCATGACCCTTACCCATCCGCAGGAGTACTATGACATCGATGAGTATCTGAAGACCGGTAAGGTGATTCCGGGTTTCCAGAATGCCAAGAAGCACAATCTCTTTGAAGAGTGCTGCGGCTATGCCTGCATGAACTGGTACAAGGAATGGTACATGAAACAAACAGACACGGGAATTGAGCAAAAAGTGAACGATGCTGAGGTTGTCGCCACCTATTATTATAATATAGCTGGTGAAAAAGTGAATAAACCTCAAAAAGGTGTCTATGTGATAAAACAAGTGTTAAAAGGTGGTAAGATTCGTTCTTTTAAAGTTTGTTATTAACGGCAAAGTATCTGTTACAAGAGACAAAGTGCATCTGAAATGAAACCTTTATCTTTGCAGCCGCGAATAAACAATATAAACTGTAAATACATAAATAATTAAGCATAAATCAAAAATGAATAGAACATGATTGAACAAGTCTTAACAATGAAACGGACAGCAGCCTTATGCTTGGTGGGTGCTTTCTGTAGCCTGAATGCTCAGGCGCAGAAGATCCTGGTCAAGGGTAATCTTGTTGACGGTACAGGTGAGCCTCTGATAGGTGCCACTGTAAAAGTGAAAGGAAACGCCGGTGTCGGTGCTGTCACCGACTTTGATGGTAATTTCAGCATCAGTGTTCCTTCAGAGAATTCTACCCTGGTATTCACATACGTAGGTATGAAGACCAAGGAAGTGAAGATTGGAAAAAAGAGAGAGTTCAAAATCACCCTTGAAGATGACAACGCCATCGGCGAAGTCGTAGTCGTTGGTTATGGTCAGCAGAAGAAAGCTTCTGTTGTGGGTTCCATCACCCAGACTACTGGTGAGGTTTTGGAGCGTGCAGCTGGTGTCAGCGACGTTGGTTCAGCCTTGACAGGTAACCTCCCAGGAGTTGTTACAATCCAAGGTAATGGTATGCCTGGTGAGGAGGAACCTCAGATTATCATCCGTGGTTCTAGTTCATGGAACAATTCCGACCCTCTCGT
>USQD01000281.1 GCA_900556795.1 uncultured Prevotella sp.
CATGTGATTTTAAAATTATGGTGCAAAGGTACGAACAAAAGAGAAGACTACAATGGTATAAACGCGGAGACGCTTACCACCCTTCACCCTGACTTTTTTTAGGGTGCGAAATCATCTCTGAACTCATGTTTAGCCATCTATTATGATCAGCTTCAGCCATCTATTATGACCAGCTTCTGTCTTCAATGATGGCTGGACTTCGTGATAAGGTGAAGGGTGGGTGAAGGGTGGTGAAGGGTGGAGCCAACCCTTCACCTCTCACAACCCCAGTGTTTATCGGGGTTTCCGGCGAAAAGGTGAAGGGTGAAGGGTAAAATCGAGAGTAAGGTTTTTACGGGCAAAACCACGTTTTCTGCAGTCGGAGAGCATATTCCGAATGGCGATGGTAGACCTCCCGAAAATTTTCTCCCGATGCATCATTTTGTGCCTGGCAAAGGCAAAAAGTTGCCCCAGTTGAGGGCAATATTGTGCCATAGTTAGGCAAAAAGTGGAATGAGCCTCTTTTCAACTCGTCAGGACTATTATGACGACTTCCCGGAGGCTTTCCGGCACCTCGTAAGTACCAAGAATGCTACAAAGACATCTGGACTTCAAAGCCTATCGGAATGGTATAAGAAATTATTGTGACTTAGAGCACGATGATGGCTGTTTTTGCAGTTGTGGTCTTGATTATTTCAAAAAAAGGCTAATTTCGCACAATTCGAGGGAAATCATTGTGCTTTTTTATTCATACTGACTTATAATTCGGAAATTTTATGTAAATTTGCCATATGGAACAGATATTACGTGAAATGATAGAAAGGATGGTGGGGCGCAAGATGGTTGTTCCTCGCGACTTCGTATGGTTAAGCGAAAAGGTGCTGGAACGTACCCAGCAAAGGGTGAGTGCTTCTACGCTGCGACGATTCTGGGGATACGTGAGCGAAGGGGTTACTGCCAGCAAGTTTACCAAGAATGTTTTGGCGAATTTTCTCGGTTATGCGGACTTTGAGGAGTTTGGATTGTCGCAAGGAACGGGAGAACAGCAGAGCAAGATGGTTATAGGCAAGGAAATCTCATGCGATGTTCTTTATGAGGGACAGATGCTCAAACTTTCCTGGCTGCCCGACAGAACCTGCATCATCAGGTATCAGGGAAACGGAAGTTTCAAGGTGGTGTCATCAGAAAATACCAGATTGGCGAAAGATGATACTTTTGAATGCCGTCATTTCATCAACCATGAACCTGCTTATCTTCATGGCTGGAAACATGGAGATAGGGAGCCGGTCACTTATGCCATAGGTAAGAAGAATGGTATCATCGTAGAGCATTACTTAGAAGATTGAAAACTCGACAGGGTGGGTCTTATATATCTCTCAGCGTTATAGGAGGATAGCTCATAGATGATATCTGCCTTGCCGGCGATGTCTTTAGAGAATGTCTGCGGATAAGTCGTTGTGATGAATTCATTACTCTTATCTACAAACTGATTGAATGCCTCGCTCTTTTTCACAACAGACTGGATGGTGTCTATGCCGGATTCCTTCCACATCTTGTCGATAGTCTTCTTTCCCTTGGATATGAGTTCGGCGCTTTGTAAATGGGATGCAGAAGATGGCTCAGCAGCTGCTGGCTGCTGGGAATGTTTGCTTTCAGAGAGTGGGGCTGCATCACCCGCTTGCTGGCGGATGACAGTATCCTTCTTGGCTTCGTGATGTGCCGGGGTGATGCTAATGCTCTTTTCCTGCTGATACAGTAAAGGATAACTGATGAAACCTAATAAGATGATACAGACCAAAGCTGCGATTGCAATACGCATGATAACGGATTGATGCCTGTTTCTGTGAGCCATGAAATCGGCTTTGAGTTCATCCACATTGGCATATCGCTGGGTTATGGGAGCCTTGCAACGCTTGATGATTGCTGTATAGGGCTTGCCTGGAAGTATTTTTTCCAGGATGCAGCCGATGCTGAAGATGTCGTTGCGGATGTCGGCTTGTCGGGAGGCGGCTTGTTCGGGAGAGATGTAGCCCGGTGTGCCGGCTGGCTGTTTGAGGATGGCAAAGTCATCGGTATCTGAAAGCCCGAAATCGATGAGTTTTACATGATTGCCGTTATGTGTAATAATGATATTGGAAGGTTTTAAGTCTCTGTGTACTATCTGCTTGGCGTGGATGTAATGCACAGCATCAAGCAACTGGAG
>USQD01000282.1 GCA_900556795.1 uncultured Prevotella sp.
TTCTCGGCTTTTCTGCTCACGGTATTCGTCAGGGTAACGTAAGTTCTATCCGGATCTTCCTCCTTAGCCTGCGAGAACACGCCCGACCAATCTACGGTAAAATCCTTGGTAAGATGATGCGTACCCTTCAGGTTGGTGGCGAAGATACTCTGGGTGGTTGAGAGAGAGCGAACTTCATCGTCCTGCGTGTAGCTGTCGGCTCCGATGTATTCGGTATTGACGCTATTGTTGTATCTGGTGCCCTTGGAATTGGTGTGCACATACATGTTGTACCATTCCAGCTTGTGGCCAGGCAGGGTTAAATCTATCTTAGCATGAGCACCCGTGGTAAGGTCGTGGATGCTATAATAGCGATGCTGCAGATTGGAAATGTACATGGCCTGTTCGCCCGAAGCCATCTTTACGGAATTGTAGGTGCGCTCGGTGCCACGGAAAACATTCTGCACACTTCCGGCAAGCATCACGCCTAGGCGGTCGTTCCAGAAGCGGTTGCCGATGCTCAAGCCTCCTATGAAGTTAGGAGCAGGAAGAGAATGGCTCTTCAACTGAACAGGACCGTTCTTGAAATCGCTCATCTGCGCCTTGTAGTCTTTTCCGAAAACCTCGTAAGGAGATTTCTTTGTATAATCAGAGCGGTTGCTGGTAAGATAATCTCTTCCATCCTTCCAGAAATAATCACTTGCTCCGATGGCTGCATTCGCCTGAATCTGGAAGCGTGATGGGGCATCCTTCATCACCATATCAACCACGCCGCCGGCAGCATCGCCTTCCATATCAGCAGTAAGAGACTTGGAAACCACGAGGCGGTCCATCAGATCTGAAGGGAAGATATTCAATGGGATGTAACGGTTTTTATCATCCGGACTAGGAATCTTCACGCCGTTTACCAGGGTGTAGTTGTAGCGCTTGTCCATACCTCGGAGGATGGCGTAGGAAGCCTCGCCTGAAGCATCGCGCTCCATGGTTACACCCGATACACGCTGCAGAACGCTCGCCACGTTGACATCAGGCGAAAGCTGGATGCTCTGCTGGCTCATCACGTTGAGCACGTTGCCGGCATTCTTCACGGATTCTATGGCGCTGCGGTCGCTGCGGTATTCACGATGACCGGTAACCACCACTTCGCCCAACTGCTTCAGGTCTTCATCCATCGGAATATCCACCTTGTCTTTCTTAGCCACATCCACTACCATCTCCCTGGTCTTGTACGACATGTAGGAAACGATGATGGTCACCTTGCCTTTATCAGGCAATTCATGCAGGGTGAAAGTACCATCAAGTCCGGTGGTGGTACTCACGTTGGGCAGCTCCTTTACTCGGATTACGGTTCCGATGAGGGGCTCGCCCGTTTTGTTATCCTTGACTATACCATCCAGCGTATGTGCCTGGATGGCGGTAGTCGCTGCGACAAGAAGCGCCGCACTCAGTAAAAATTTTTTCATCTATATCGCTATTGAAATCTTCATTCGTTTCTTTCGCAAAAAAGCTTCTTTTACCTTTTTACTTTTTTACCTTTAAAACCGTGTGGATGATTTTTCCATCCTTATCTATCATTGACATTCTGAGCTGCTTCTTATTTGCAGTAAATACAGAGAAACCATCGGCTGGACTGCAGAACACGGTGCCATCGATAGGCTTCACAGAGCGAGCCAGAGATGAAGAGGAATTGACTACGTAGTCGATGTTGTCGCCCTTCTTCTGAATGTGCTGGAAGTTGTGGATGTGACCGCAGGCATAAATCGCCACATTATTATATTTATGGAGGATAGGAAGAAGACGCTTCTGCATGTCGAGGCGCTCGCTCTCCTTCTTCGTGGTGTAGGCATAGATAGGATGATGGCCTACCACGATGACCCAGTCTTCCTTGGCATTCTTCAGGGTTTCGTCGAGCCAGGAGAGTTGAGCCTCAGCATCCTGCTTGCAGGCATCAGGATATTTTTCTGACGCCTTGCGATAAGAATCGATAAGAGGTGTGGTGTCGAGGAAGATGACACGGATGGCGGTTCCCTTGTGGTCGAACACCTTGGTGTAATATTTGGCTGGCATCATCCAGCGGCGGCTTACCTTGCCGTATTCCATAAAAGCCTGAGTATTACCACGATACTCATGGTTGCCACAAACCGGGAACCAGTCGAGCATCAGGTC
>USQD01000283.1 GCA_900556795.1 uncultured Prevotella sp.
CCTGAGTAAACGCGGAAGAATACCAAGCGGCCCATGAATGGGTCAGTAGCAATCTTAAATGCGAGAGCAGATGTTGGCTCATCCTCAGATGGCTTACGATCTTCTTCCTCTTCTGTATCAGGGTTAGTACCGATGATATTTGGAGTATCCATTGGTGATGGCAAGAATGCACATACATAGTCGAGCAATGGCTGAACGCCCTTGTTCTTGTATGAAGAACCGAGCAACATTGGGCAGCATTCCATAGCGCAGCAACCCTTACGGATAGCAGCAAGGAGTTTCTCCTCTGGAATATCCTGACCATCGAGATAGAGCTCCATAACCTCATCATCGAAGTTTGCAGCACCCTCAAGAAGCTTATCACGCCACTCTGCAGCCTCGTCAGCCAAATCAGCAGGAATATCTTCTACATCATACTCAGCACCCATAGTCTCATCGTGCCAGAGAATAGCCTTCATCTTGATCAGGTCAACTACACCCTTGAAGTTCTCCTCTGCACCAATAGGAATCTGAATAGCAATAGGATTAGCACCCAAGATATCCTTCATCTGCTGAACTGTCTCAAAGAAGTTAGCACCTGAACGGTCCATCTTGTTTACATAACCGATACGAGGTACATTGTACTTGTCAGCCTGGCGCCATACTGTCTCTGACTGTGGCTGTACACCGTCAGCTGCAGAATATGTAGCAACAGCACCATCGAGTACACGGAGTGAACGCTCAACCTCAGCAGTGAAGTCAACGTGTCCCGGAGTATCGATCAAGTTAATCTTATAAGACTTACCGAGATAGTTCCAGTTACAAGTTGTAGCTGCAGAAGTGATAGTAATACCACGCTCCTGCTCCTGGGCCATCCAGTCCATTGTAGCAGCACCATCGTGTACCTCACCGATTTTATGAGTCTTACCTGTATAGAACAAGATACGCTCAGATGTTGTTGTCTTACCGGCATCGATGTGCGCCATGATACCGATGTTACGTGTCAAATGTAAATCGCGATTTGCCATTTTCTTTTAAACCTATTTTATATGTTAAATTAGAATCTGAAGTGAGCAAATGCACGGTTAGCCTCAGCCATACGATGCATATCCTCCTTACGCTTGAAAGCGCCACCCTGATTGTTATAAGCATCCATAATCTCAGCAGCAAGCTTGTCTGCCATAGTCTTACCACCACGCTTGCGAGCGAAGCTGATAAGATTCTTCATAGAGATACTTTCCTTACGGTCAGGACGAATTTCTGTAGGAACCTGGAAGGTAGCACCACCAATACGGCGGCTCTTAACCTCAACCTGTGGAGTAATATTATCGAGAGCCTGCTTCCAAATTTCAAGTGCAGACTTCTCCTCGTTAGCCATCTTAGCCTTTACGGTATCGAGTGCATTGTAGAAAATCTCATAAGATGTATTCTTCTTACCATCATACATCAAATGATTTACGAATTTAGAGACCTTCTGGTCGTTGAAGACTGGATCTGGGAGGATCACTCTCTTCTTTGGTTTTGCTTTTCTCATTTTTAATCGAAAAAATTTAAATTCTGCATGGGGCTGTATATCGTTCTTCAACACTCGCACCCGAGTATTTACTCAACCTGTTACTTCTCCAGCAAAACGTTTAATAAAATAATCTTTTTACCTAAACTCTCGACCTTCTCCGACCGTGAGTTTTCGGATTTCTTTTAATTTTGTCCGGATTTAGAATTACTTCTTAGCCTTTGGACGCTTAGCACCGTACTTAGAACGACGCTGTGTGCGGTTTGCAACACCTGCAGTATCAAGAGTACCACGAACGATGTGATAACGAACACCAGGAAGATCCTTTACACGACCACCACGAACCAATACGATTGAGTGCTCCTGCAAGTTGTGTCCCTCTCCTGGAATGTAAGAGTTAACCTCCTTAGAGTTTGTCAAACGTACACGGGCAACTTTACGCATTGCCGAATTAGGCTTCTTTGGAGTTGTTGTGTAAACACGAACGCAAACACCACGACGCTGAGGACATGAGTCCAAAGCTGGAGACTTGCTCTTGTCTACCAAAACTCTTCTGCCTTTTCTTACTAACTGTGAAATAGTAGGCATAATTTTACTTTTTAATTTAT
>USQD01000284.1 GCA_900556795.1 uncultured Prevotella sp.
CGATAACATAAATAAGGGTAAAAATTGAAGAAAAAATGAAAAAAGTATTCTCTTTATTCACTATTTTGCTCATGATGACTGCAACAGCCGTTCATGCTCAAAATGCAAATATGGGTTCAAAAGGAAATTTGATGGACAAGGCAGCTCTGGATAGTACCATGCAACTCTTGCCTTGGGAAACTCCTCATGATCCAACCTGTCATCAGGTGATGATCGAAACCAATATGGGCAATATTCTTGTGGCGTTATATAATGATACACCGAAGCATAGAGATAACTTTCTGAAACTTGTGAATTCAGGATTTTACAATGGTTGTATCTTCCAGCGAGTTATCAAGAACTTTATGATACAGGGTGGTGACTATTCGACCCGAAAGGTGACTCCAGGAAAGGTTGAAAAGTTTGATGTAAACTATACAGTGCCAGCAGAAATCATTTATCCTAAATATTATCACAAACGTGGTCAGCTTTGTGCTGCCCGTGAAGGAGATGATGAAAACCCAACCAAGGCTTCGGCTTCTACTGATTTTTATATCACTTGGGGTCGCAATTTCTCTCCACGTCAAATGGAGTATACCGTCAACAAAATGAAGAACGAGGGTAAGAACTATGCCATTCCTTCTGAGCAGATTCAGCAAGGATACATGAAGCATGGAGGAGTGCCACATCTCGATAACGGCTATACCGTCTTTGGAGAGGTGCTGGAAGGCTTGGATGTGGTAGACAAAATTCAGAATGTTGCCACTAACAAAGAAAATAACGACCGACCTTTAGAGGATGTAGTAATCCTCAAGGCTATTCAAGTGAAATAAAATCTATAAATAACTGAAAAAAACATTATTACGATGAAATCTTTAAAGGAATTGTACAGAATAGGTAAGGGACCATCCAGTAGTCATACCATGGGACCTCAGCGTGCAGCAAAGCTGTTTATGGAACGTTGTGCAAATGCCTCTACTTACGAAGTTACCCTCTATGGAAGTCTTGCGGCTACTGGTAAGGGGCACATGACTGATGTTGCTATTGAGGAGGTCTTCAGGCCGCATAAGTTAGTTCACATCATTTGGGAGCCACAGACCTTCCTGCCTTTCCACCCAAACGGGATGAAGTTTGTGGGTAAAGATCTGAATGGTGATATTATTGAAGAGTGGACGGTTTACAGTATTGGTGGTGGTGCTCTTTCTGATGGCACAGATGGCCATGATGAGTTGGGGGCTAAAGATATATATGATTTGAATACCATGCACGAGATTCAGCAATGGTGTTATGATAATGGCCGTTCATTCTGGGAATATGTAGAAAAATGCGAGGGTAGTGACATTTGGGATTTCCTCGGTACTGTCTGGCAAACAATGAAACAGTCCATCCGTAATGGATTGGATCATGAAGGCGTATTGCCTGGTCCTCTCAAGCTTCAGCGCAAGGCTGCTACTTATTTTATCAAGGCAAGGGGCTATCGTGCCTCTTTGCAGAGTAGAGGATTGGTTTATTCGTATGCTTTGGCAGTAAGCGAAGAGAACGCTTCGGGTGGTACCATTGTTACTGCTCCTACTTGCGGCGCTTGTGGAGTGTTGCCAGCGGTACTTTATCATATGCACACGGCCCATGACATGAGTGAACAGCGCATCCTTCGTGCTCTTGCTACGGCAGGATTGGTGGGTAATATCGTGAAGCAGAATGCTTCTATCAGTGGAGCTGATGTTGGTTGTCAGGGAGAAGTAGGTGTGGCTTGTGCTATGGCTTCGGCTGCAGCTTGTCAACTCTTTGGCGGAAGTCCTGCACAGGTAGAATATGCTGCCGAGATGGGTTTGGAACATCACTTGGGAATGACTTGTGATCCTGTTTGCGGTTTGGTTCAGATTCCTTGTATAGAGCGTAATGCCTTTGCGGCAGCCCGTGCTTTAGATGCAGATCTCTATGCTTCCTTCTCAGATGGTCATCATAGTGTTTCATTTGATAGAGTGGTAGAGGTGATGCGCCAGACGGGACATGATTTGCCTTCCCTTTATAAGGAAACAAGTGAGGGTGGACTGGCTAAAGGGTTCAATATAAATAAAAATTAATTGAAAAGTTTCGCCTAAAATG
>USQD01000285.1 GCA_900556795.1 uncultured Prevotella sp.
CTGTTTAGGGAAATACTGCGTATGGAATATCTCCTTCAGATAAGAATCAGTAAAAACGACATTGCTCTTGACCGGCACAGAGATTGGCTCCAAGAGCAACCATCTCTGAATAAAGCCAGCCGCATTAGGCATAACTGCCAGCTTGCCGACTGGTCCGAAATAAGGATTGATGTCTGCAGGTAAATTCCTATTTTGGGCATCCGCAGAGGAATGCCCAAAAAGGAATACACATAAACAAAACAATCTAACTATTTTATTAAAAAAGTTGTACATATACTATTCATTCTATTGAGGTTCGATAATCAGATAAAGCCCAGCCAATCTATCTCAACGTCGGCTCCACTCTGCAAGGATACATGGAGAGCATGAACGCCCTGAGGAGCATGGAGCACCTGAGCACGGACATTCTTCCAGGCTGCCGACTTCGGAATCTTCACCTTAGCGATGATATTACCCTTCTTGCCATCGGCTCTGACTACGAGCACACCGCCCTTTGAAGACTTGGCACGAACGGTGATTTCTTCCACCTTCTCATTACCGAAATCCACCTTATTATATATAAGAGCTGTATTCGATTTAGAGAAGAGAGTCTTCCATCCGGCAAAACAATTGTTTTTATCCAGATATTCAATACCAATCCCCTTGCCTTGCAGCGCAGAATAACGGTCAATCTGAATATGCGAACGTGCCTTCGTCAATCCCACACCTCTTAGCGTAGGTATCACCTTCTGTATCGTTCCGTCAGGATTGAAGTTCAGAGAGTCGATTCGCACCGAGCGGTTCTTGTCAAACTTAGGCGAATAATCATTATGATGATAAAAGAGATACCACTGTCCCTGATATTCTACGATGCTATGATGATTGGTCCAGCACTTCGTAGGCGACTCATCCATGATGATGCCCTTGAACGTGAAAGGTCCCATCGGATGGTCAGCCATGGCATAAGCCAGCGTTTCGGTTCCATCCTTTTCACGTACCCATGGGAAGGTGAAATAATACTTGCCGTTACGCTCGAAGGCAAACGGTCCTTCCTTGAATCCTTCAGGCAATCCCTCTACCAGTTTGGGTTCCGAGGCAAGTTCCGTCATGTTTGGTTTCAGCTTAGCCATGTGCAATCCTGCTCCAGCCCAGTAGATATAAGCCTGTCCGTCCTTATCTATCAGCACACAAGGATCTATGCCGTGCACACCCTCTATGGGTTTCCACATCGGCATAAATGGTCCTTCCGGCTGGTCGGCAACCGCCACACCGATTCCGAACCCCTTCTCCTCCCCCTTGGGAGCAGCAGGGAAATAGAAGTAATATTTTCCGTCTTTCTCCACACAATCTGGAGCCCACATCGTATAGCTTCCATCCTGTACCCAAGGTACTTTATCCTGCGAAACGATGACTCCATGATCCTGCCACTCCGTAAGATTAGTGGAAGAGAAAACGTGATAATCTGCCATACAGAACCATTCCTTCAGTTTCTCGATAGGACTCGGAATGTCATGAGAAGGATAAAGATATACCTTCCCGTTGAATACGCGAGCCGTAGGATCAGCAGAATACTGTCCGCTGATAATCGGGTTCTGAGCCGAAGCTCCTGTCGATAACGCCAGCATCAAGGCACACATCCATGTTTTCATACGCAAATTCCTTTAAAGAAGAAAAAAGGGGGTGCTTCTTTTCAAAACACCCCCTTAATTGTCAAACAATCTATAGTTCTTAAAACGTTTTATTTACAAAACAACTTCATAATTACCAACCAGGATTCTGCTGCAGGTTAGGATTCTTATCCAACACGGTCTGTGGATAAGGGAAGAACTCATGCTTGCCCTTCTTGAAACCTACCTTGAAATTAGTCTCAGGAGTGTTGGTCGTATAGAAACGGCTGTTTGCTTCTGATCCATACTCCCAAGTTACATCCTGGTCGTCTGCCTTTGGAGCTCTGAAAACCTTATCAAACAAATGTGGCACGACTGTACCAGCCTTAGTCAAACGATCAATGGCCTTTGTATCATTCCATCGCATGATATCGAACCAACGACAGCCTTCAAGCCAAAGTTCATATGACTTTTC
>USQD01000286.1 GCA_900556795.1 uncultured Prevotella sp.
TGGCGCACCGAGAGTTTCGACTGGCATGAGGTTCAGACTCATCTCATCGGCTCTTACAATATCGACAACATGCTTGCCGCCATCACCATCGGTCTTCATTTCGACGTGAAGCCTCAGCAGATAGACCATGCCCTGGAAAACTACATCCCAAGCAACAACCGTTCGCAATTGGAAGAGACGGCGCACAACAAGCTGGTGGTAGATGCCTACAATGCTAACCCATCAAGCATGGCAGCAGCCATCGAGAACTTCCGCGTAATGGATGTGCCTCACAAGATGGCGATTCTCGGACAGATGGGCGAGCTCGGCGAAGTGAGCCACGAGGAGCACCAGAAGGTAGTAGACCTGTTGCAGGCAGCCGGTCTGGAGAATGTATGGCTGGTGGGCGATGAGTTCAAGGATATTCCATGCAGCTACCACAAGTTCCAGAATGTAGAGGAAGTGAAGGAAGCGCTCAAGGCGAACCAGCCTCACGACCATTACATCCTTATCAAGGGCAGTAACAGCGTGAAGCTCTTCCAGCTTCCGGAGTTGTTATAAGAAATTTGAATGCACCCTGAAAAATTGATTTCAAGGATATAAAGAAGAACAAAAAAGTATCTTAGGATACTTGCTCATGTATCTTAAGATACTTGGCAATGTATCCTAAGATACTTGGCAATATAACTTCATGTGCCCATGAAGCCTGTTTCATTGGTCATCGAAGCCTGTTTCATCATAGGATGAAGCCTACTTGCTGCACATCCCCAGAAAATACTTGTGTATCTCTAAACTTTCGTTCAATTCCGGATGGAAGGCGGTAACGAGCTGGTTACCCTGACGGGCAGCTACAATCTTGCCATCTACCACTGCAAGAACCTCGGCATCACCCCACACCTCTTTAATATATGGAGCACGGATGAAAGTCATAGGAATATTTCCCTCAATGCCCTTCATCGGAGCCTCGATGTAGAAACTGCCCAACTGGCGACCATAGGCATTTCTCAAAGCCGTGATATCCATGGAAGCAATGCGATGACTTGGCTCACCCTCTATCTTCTTGGCAAGAAGAATCAAACCAGCACAAGTACCATAAACAGGCAAGCCTGCTGCAATGGCCTCCTTCACAGGTTCCATCAATCCGAGTTCATTCAAGAGTTTTGCCTGGGTAGTACTCTCGCCACCAGGAATAATCAAGCCATCCTTAGGCTGATTCCAATCCTTCAACTGGCGCGCCTCAAAACTATCCACACCCAACTGAGCCAACTTCTGTCTATGCTCAGCAAAAGCACCTTGTAAAGCTAATACTGCTATTCTCATATTTTTCCTAATACAAAAGCCCCTTCTTTTCAGGAGGGGCCTTCCAATTAAAACATCATCATCTATTACTTACCTCTTTCAGCCATGAGGAGCGCAATCTCCTGCTCGTTGATACCAACCATCGCCTCACCGAGATCCTCACTCAACTCAGCCAACATCTTAGGGTCGTTATAGTTGGTAACTGCCTTCACGATAGCCTGAGCACGCTTAGCAGGGTTACCGCTCTTGAAGATACCAGAGCCTACGAATACACCCTCAGCACCGAGTTGCATCATCAGGGCAGCATCGGCAGGAGTAGCCACACCACCTGCTGCGAAGTTAACCACTGGCAACTTACCATTCTCGTGAACATACTTCACCAGGTCGTAAGGAGCCTGCAATTGCTTGGCAGCCTCGTAGAGTTCATCCTCGCTCATAGAAACCAAACGGCGGATTTCACTCTGCATCATACGCATGTGGGTAACAGCCTGAACTACATCACCAGTTCCTGGCTCACCCTTGGTACGAATCATAGTAGCACCTTCAGCGATACGGCGGAGTGCCTCGCCCAAGTTCTTGGCACCACAAACGAATGGTACATCAAACTGAGTCTTGTCGATGTGATAAACATTATCAGCTGGAGAGAGCACCTCGCTCTCGTCGATATAGTCGATTTCGATAGCCTGAAGAATCTGAGCCTCAGCGAAGTGACCGATGCGGCACTTAGCCATTACAGGGAT
>USQD01000287.1 GCA_900556795.1 uncultured Prevotella sp.
TGATCAACAATAAGTTGTTCAGGATTTTACCATGTCAGAAATTTCACTTATCTTAGTGTTGTATATAAAAACAAATAAAACTCTGAATGACATGGCAAAAATACAAATAAAATCTAAGAAACTTGCTCCTTTTGGAGGAATTCTTTCGTTTATGGAGTTATTTAATGCTCTTTTGGATCAAACAATAGATTTCACCTTGGGATTGAGATGTACATTGTATGGCTATTAATATAGCGAGATTCTACGTTCTCTAATGTTGGTATATCTTTGTGGCGGCTCATGTATTGAGGATGTTACAACACACCTTATGAAACATTTGTCACTCCATCAGTTTCTTCTTACTTTGCCAAAGAAGCCAGACGATTGAGTAAGAGTATCCGGCAAAAAAGAGGGCAACTGGAGCTTTTGCAACCAAGTTGCAGAAACCTTTTCGTAATTTTGCAACCGAAATAGAAAAAGGAACTGAATGTTCCTGGTTATATAGAACTAAAAGTATTGCAAAATTATGGAAGAAATGAAACATTCTCACGAACATCATCATGAATGCCATTGTGAAAATTCTCACGAACATCATCATGAGCACAATCATGATTGCTCATGCGGCACAGAAGAACATGAGCACCAGGGGTGCGGTTGCCACCACCATCATCATGAAGAAGGCGGTTTGAAATCCAAACTCTTTCTGATTGGAGCTACCATCATCCTCCTGATCATCGCTGTTCTCATCGAAAAGAATTACGACCTGGCTACCTGGCAGTTGCTCCTCGTCTATCTCATTCCTTATTTATTGATAGGACACGAGACGCTGGGCGAAGCTGCAGAAGGTATTGCCAAGGGCGATATGTTTAACGAAAACTTTCTGATGGCTATCGCTACCATCGGAGCCCTTTGCATCGGATTCTTTCCTGGATCAGATACAGAATTTCCAGAGGCAGTCTTCGTGATGCTCTTCTTTCAGGTGGGCGAACTCTTCGAAGGATATGCAGAAGGAAAGAGCCGCGACAGTATTTCGCATCTGATGAATATCCGACCAGACGTGGCGAATGTTGAAAGAAACGGAAAGGTAGAGATTGTTTCTCCTGAAGATGTAAAGATTGGAGAAACGATTGTAATCCGTCCGGGAGAGAAAGTGCCTCTGGATGGCGTTGTCATTGAGGGCAATTCTGCCTTGAATACTGTTGCCCTGACGGGAGAAAGTATGCCACGGGATTTGAATGAAGGCGATACTATCATGTCCGGTTGCATCAACCTTTCAGGAGTAGTCCGTGTACGCACCACCAAGAGTTTTGGCGAAAGTACCGTATCCAAGATTATCTCTCTGGTAGAGAGCGCTGACAAGAACAAGTCGAAGAGCGAGGCTTTCATCACCCGTTTCGCCCGAGTCTATACTCCTATCGTTGTTTTCGCAGCCATTGCCCTGGCGGTTATTCCTCCATTCCTGGCAGCAACAGGAATCGTAGGTGAAGGAACCTTTGGCGAGAACTTCCCATTATGGCTCAACCGCGCCTTGATATTCCTGGTAGTTTCCTGTCCTTGCGCCCTGGTCATCAGCGTGCCCCTCACCTTCTTTGGCGGCATCGGCGGAGCATCCCGGAACGGTATTCTCATCAAGGGCAGCAACTATATGGATGCTTTAGCCAAGGTGGGAACCGTAGTGTTCGACAAAACCGGAACTCTGACCCACGGAGAGTTTGCCGTGGCAGCTGTTCATGCAGACGCTTCCTGCCCAGACCATTCATCCCACGATGCAGATAATGTACATATTGGCGAATATTCTGACAAGGAGAAGATTCTGCTGCATTTGGCGGCTCATGCTGAACATTTCACTACCCACCCTATCGGCGCAGCCCTGCGTACTGCCTTCCCGCAAGAAGCAACAGATGGCTGCGAGGTGACCGATGTAGAGGAGATTGCAGGACAGGGTATCCGTGCCAAAGTGAACGGCAAGGTGGTTTGCGTGGGCAACAAGAAGATGATGGAAAGCATCGGTGCCCAATGGCACGACTGCAAC